>CAIWKF010000030.1 GCA_903913175.1 Candidatus Staskawiczbacteria bacterium | reverse complement strand
TTATTTCATTAATCTCCACTCTAAGTGATTGTTTTTTAAAATTCTTCCTTGAACTTCCACTTTTTGCTTATTTTTAATTCCAATATATGTATAAACCGACGAAGGTTGCGGTGGCCATAATAAATATTCTTTACCATCATCAGTTTTAATTTTAGTTTCTACATCAGCAAGAGTTATTATTCCATTTACAATATCTGGAAAATCTTTTATTATTTGATCTAGTTCAGCAGTAGTTAGCTCTATTTCTTTTTCTTTAACTTTTTCTTGCTCAATTAAAACTACTGTTTTTGGCAAAATAAACGAAAAATTAGACATTACTTTTTGCTGAAAAAAATTATAAAATACTGGGCTTAACAAAATTCCTAACAAAAAAAATAAAAGCATAATTAACGAAAATAAAAGTTTTGACATATTTTTAATTTTAGTTTTTATTTAATAATTAGTTAGAGTTACTTCAATAGCTGTGCAAATAGTAGCCCCAAATGAAGTAGAACATATTCCAGGACTTGTTACACTTAAGATTGCTGTTTTATAAGAAGGATTATCACTTAAGCCACCAGCATATTCTGCACTTATAGTATGACTTCCCACTGTTGCCAGCAAAAGAGTGGCATAAGAAATGCTTGCCACACCAGAAGCAGTAATTGTGCTTCCAATTACAATATTATCTGTTATGTCTTTAAAGGTTATTTGTTTCCCGCTTGTTGCTGTTTTAAATGTTGCAGTAATTGCTGTACTTGCCCCAGCAACAACGCTTGCAGGGTTTATTACAGGAGCACTAATTTGATCAGAATTACTAAGAGTTGAGATAACTGCACAAATTTGAGTTCCGTTATTTGTAACGCAAGTTTCAAGTACCACTTGCTCTATAACAAAATTTCCAACAATCATATTTTCAGGAGGATAAATATTCAAATTATCTAAAGCCAAAATTTCAACATGATATGCTCCGGGTGTATAGGCTTTTACATTACTAATTGTAATACTATATATTGAGTCTGAAGAGCTAGCATCTGGGGGGTTTCCATCATTTAACATTAATTTAGATTCAACTTCATTGCCACTTGAATCTATAATTTTTGCTGATATTAATGAAATTCCTGAAACATCTTCTGCACTAACCATTACTACTAAATCATTATCTTCAAAATCTGCTAAAACAGGAGTAATGGTTGGATATGAGGTAGAGCTATATATTTCAAAACTTGGAGTTGCTAAAACATTGCCTACTGGCAAACATAAAAAACAAATAACAATAAAATTAAAAAATATATTTTCTTCATATTAAATAGTTTGTGTTGTGCACCCACTTGTATTACAAAATTTAACTTCAACAACATAAGCTCCTAGTGGCCCAGTCCAAGATCCTGTATAAGTATTTCCAGATGTATTTCTTAACGGTGTTCTAATTGCCTCTCCGTAAGATCCATCATCATTTATTTTTTTAATAAAAGCTACAGAGTTTTGCATATTAACAATATTTACAATTTCAACAATAATAAAAATTTGCGTTCCTTCTATCACAGAGTTAGGAGACACATTGGCAGTTTTTATTTCTGGCTTTGCTGTTTCAAGTATTTTTTTAGAAAAATTAGTTTCAATTGTTTTTGCTGTTTCATTGTAAATACTTGAAGAAAAAATTGCTGTTTCAGAATAAATATCACTAGGAGTAATTTTTGCTTTTATGTTGTAATTTTTATTACCAGAAGAATCAACATAAGAAGTATTATAAGATAATTCACAATTAACACAACTTCCCACCGAGCATCCGTCAATGTTTTCTTCTTCACCTATATTGGCCCCAAGAGTAAGGGTGCAAGCATTACAATTATTAAAAGTGTCGCCCTCCGTGCAAACTGTACAAATATTACAAATACCACTTGGATCTTGTCTATCAAAATAAAGTGTTTTTTCAACTCCACTCTCAGCCAAATAATATGCTACAGTTGAATCTCCAATATTTCTCATAGTATTCATTTCTCCAAGTAAAACTGATATCATGCTTAAAACAACAACTAACATTATAGACATTACAAAAAATACTACTATAAGTGAAAATCCTTTTTGTTTGTTTTTATACATATTATTGTATATTTAAATTTCTTTGAGAAATTGTTGTTTGTATTTTTTTGTTTACTTGACTTGTGCCACTTTGCATAGAAACATCAAGAAATATGGTTACCCTGGGTTGAACCTCTTGCCCCACATAAGAACCAAAATAGCCAATATTATTAACTCCGTTTATTCTAAATTCAGCTTGATTTATTTTTAATTTAGAAGATGTAAAATTAACAGCCTCTCCATTATTTTTAATTTCTTTTAAAACAATATTATTTGGGTCAGTATTATCTAAAAAGAATTCTACGCAAGCATTATTATCTGACTGATTAATAAATTTTATACCAAAATATTTATTAGTAGAAGAGTCTAGCTTGGTAAATAAATAGTTATATCCCTTATAATCTAACCCAAGACAACCCCCTATTGTTACATCACCAACCAGGTCTGTTTTTGCCATTCTTAGTGCCTTACTCATATATTCAATAACATAACTAGCTTGGCTTATAATTTCCTGTTCAGCTGAAATTTTTTTTTGGTTTTCAATTACAGAAATAAAAATACCAATAGCTGTTCCCATAACAAGTAAAAAAACACTTATTACAACAACAAGCTCAATTAAGGTAAAACCAGATTTATTTTGCTTTTTATTTAAAAAATTCATTATTTTTTTAAATTTAGAATTTTTACTAATACCAGTTATATAAATATTCTTCGGCAGAAAACTTAAAATCTTGACCCCTATCATTCCAAGTAACTTCTACAATAACCTTTAAAATATACCCTCCTTCAGAAGAAACTGTAATTTTCCTTTTAAATTTAGTTTGTGTTACATCGGTTGTTTCATAAGTGTAAAAACCATCTACTTTTTTTATATTTAAATAATCTCCATCACCGTAAGGGGTTATTGCAATTGATCCATCTGAAGTTTTTGTTTTATAATCTACTTGGCACCCTAAATAGCAAGGCGACAAAACATCGTCCCAACTAGCTGAAGAGTTTAATACCACAGATCTTACCCAATTACTATCTCTAATATTTCTAATTATTTCTAAACCTTCTTGAGCTAAGTATGAGGCTGTAAAACGAGAAGATAAAACACTTGTCTGGACAATTACAGTATAAAAAGCACTATAAATGCCAATAATTGCGGCTGTTAAAATAAAAATAGAAATTATTAATTCTATAATAGTAAACCCTCGCCTGCTTATAGATAGGTTTTTTTGTTTTTTTATATTTTTAAAATTGATAAACATAACTTATTTTATTTCTATTAAACCCAAGCTATTAATTGATACAGTTTTTGTATTTTCTAAATCACTTTCTGTTGCAAAAATAATTTCCACACTATTTTGACCCTCAACCAAACTACTTATTGCTGTACTAAAATTTGGTGGCCTAAAATTAATTGACAGATTTTGACTATTTGCATTAACAATTTCATGAATAATAATTCCAGGATATTCATGACTTAAATCAATTTGTTTTATAGGATAACCATCATCCTCAAAATTATACTGTTGGTCTCCATTTTTGTCAGCATATGTAATGTACTTTTTATTTCCTAAAGTAAAAAAATTAATATGTATTCCATGCCCTTTTACTGCAACTATAACATTATTTTCCTTAATTTGAGAGCCAGCACCGCCAAGCTCTTGTGTATTTTTTAAATCTTGAGCAAATTTGTGTACTACACCGCTTAAAGCAAACTGTAGTTTAATTTTAGGAAAATTAGCAATCAAAACACCAGAAAATAAGGTTACCAAAAAAACAACAACTAAAACTTCTACCAATGTTATGCCCTTGCTACTAGAAAATAATTGTATTTTTGAAAATTGTTTCATTGAAAATTTAATGAAAATTGAAAATTGAAAATTATCTTTAAAACATAAACAAGCTAGTATACCAATTTATAATTTCTGTTCCCCACAACATTGCCACAAAAGTTCCTGAAATTAAAAATGGTCCAAATGGTATTTCGCTTTTCATGTTCTTTTTATTAAAACCCATAAGCACTACTCCTATTATAGCACCAAAAAAGAAAGCTAAAAATAGAGCTACCAAAATGTTGGGAAATCCCAAGACAAGACCAAGTAAAATGGCAAGTTTTACATCACCAAAACCCATCCATTTACCGCGTGAAGCAAACCAAAGTATAAAAAAGAATCCAAAGGCAATGGCAACAGCTAATAAATAATTTATGGCAAAATTTGAAATTTGGAATTTGAAATGTAAAATCAATTTTAAAATATTAAAACTATAAAAATTCAAAAATTCAAAAATTTTATACAAAATAGATATTATTATAGCAGGAAACAAAACATTGTCTGGTATTAAGTAGTGCTTTAAATCATATAAAAATATAATTACCAAAACACTAGCAACATAAAACAAAAACACAAGGTTTATGAAATCCCAAAACCCAAATCCCAAAACCCAAACGCCTGAGCTTGCAAAAGAAAAACCAGAATTTAAAAAAATCAAAACAAATAAAATGCCTGTTAGAATTTCAATTATTGGGTACTGAATTGAAATTTTATTTTTACAATATCTACATTTTCCACCCAAAAATAAATAACTAAAAATTGGCACCAGGTCCAGCCAATTTAAATTATGCTTACAATTGGGACAAAAACTTCTTCCAACTAAAAAGCTTTTTTCTTGCTCAATTCTATAAACCACGCAGTTTAAAAAACTGCCAATACAAACTCCAAGTATAAAAATAAAACTACTTAAAATTATTTCCATATAAATTTTATTCTATTTTCTTATTTACATTTTACCATTTTATTACAAAAAAAACACCCCTTCGTATCAAATCATATAAAATCTGACTATAGGGGTATTGGTTACATCATATAAAATCTGACCGAAAATATTGTTGTAGAATGGAGGAAGGGTTGGAAATTTGTTTGGCAATTTAATTAAAACCTGACCCTGTTTTACAATC
>CAIWKF010000029.1 GCA_903913175.1 Candidatus Staskawiczbacteria bacterium | reverse complement strand
GACATTTCTACTTTGCCCATACTATGACATTATCATTTGGGCGGGACATATTTGTTTTGTATATTTGTATTTTGTAACTAAATTCTTTCGCCAAGAATTACATCCACGCTAATTTCCGCCTCACCACGAATAACTTTTAGAGTTATTTTATCATTTGGATTATATTTTTGAATAATTTTAGCCATAGAATTATCTTGCGTAATTTTTTCGCCATTAATTTCTAAAATTAAATCTTTTTCTTTGAGTCCAGCTTTGTCAGCTGCTGATTCTTTGGTAATTGCTACTTCCCCTTTATCCCCTTTCAAAATCAAAGCCCCATAATCAAAAGATAACTTATATTTTTCTTTAACTTGGTCGTTTGCTAAAACATATCTTACACCCAAAAATGGATAAGTTATTTTGTTGGTGGCCACAACTTGATCAATATCTCTTTTTGCCATATTTATTGGTATAGCAAAACCAATACTTTGAGCGCCTTGTGCAATTGCCGTATTTATTCCAATAACTTCACCATTTAAATTTAATAAAGGCCCACCAGAGTTTCCAGAATTAATAGCTGCATCTGTTTGAATAATTCCCTCCAAGGTCTCTGAAACACCAGAAGAACCAGAAGCATCAATTGTTCTACCAAGCCCGGAAACAATTCCCACAGAAACTGTATTTCTAAATTCCCCTAAAGCATTTCCAATAGCAATAGCCCCTTGACCAATTTTAATTCCAGAAGAATCTCCCAATTTTATTGCTGGAATTGTTTTGTCAGCCAATTCAATTTTTATAATAGCTAAATCTTGCACTGGGTCGCGTGCTAAAACTTTAGCAGTAAATTTTTGGCCATCATTAGTTAAAACAGTATATTCAGCCTGTGTGTCTGAAACAACATGTTTATTAGTTAAAATTAGGCCATCCTCTGAAACCACAAACCCAGACCCTCCACCAATTTCTTTTTTTTCAGTTCCTTTTTGTACATATTGAGGAATTTGAAAATTAAAGAATGGATTCATATTATCCCCAAAAGGATCAACAAATTGCTGTTCATATACTGGTAAATATTTTGAAATAATTATACTAACCACCGATGGTGAGGCCTGCTTTACAGTGTTAATTACTGCCTGTTCGTATGGAATACTTGAAACATAGCCGGTTTCTTTTATCAATGGTAAATTTATAGTTACTGGTACTTCAATTTTTTTAAAAAATGGCTTAATATTTTCCGGTAGATAATTTGAGTAAACTGTTGATAAAAAAAATCCAACAGCCACGGCTAATACAAAAAATAAAAAACTAGATAAAACAAATTTATTTTTAAAAGATTTTCCTATTTTTTCTTTAACCTCTAAAATATTAAATTTTGGTAACTCATACATGCTCATGCTCTAATAATTCTAAAGCCCAAATAGTAATTCCTAAAAATTTTAGTTATTACAATTTGTTTATTAGAATTTAATATTGGGTTGTATAAACTTTATACGAAGTTAGTCCAAAAAATATTTAAATATTTTTTTACATGGGTCTTCTTCTGGGGCAAGTTTGGGCTGATTATTGTTGCTTTGTGAAATTAACTTTGATAAAGTATTTATAATTTCTTTTACATTTTTAGCTCTTTTCCCAAAATTATTCTTTTCTATAAATTCTACATTATATTCTTCTTGCCCCGGTATTGGGTTTACAATAATCATAGGCTTATGTAAAGACAAACACTCAGAAACTGTAAGCCCGCCAGCCTTACTTATAACTACATCTGCAATTTTCATATATTCCTCTATTTCATTTGTCCAGTTGATTAATAAAAGCCTTTCTTCTAATAAAAATTTATTTTTTACTACATTAAATAATTTTTTATTTCCATTTGCCACATAAACCAAATTGATTTTTGGTTTATGCTCTAATAAATTTTTCACCAGGTAAATCATTTTTTTATTAGAAAATCTAAAAGAGGCAATAAGTAAAACAATTGGAAAGTTGTTATTTACTTTAAATTTTGTTTTTAATTCATCAATATTCTGTTTTACATAAAATTTAGGGCTTACGGGAATGCCACTAACAATAATTTTCTCTACTGAAATTCCAATTTTTATTAAATCTTTTTTTACTTGATCATTAACTACAAAATAATAATCAACCCTTTTAAAATAATAAAAATAACTTCCATGATAATCAGTTACTATTACTCCAATTTTTTTATTATCAATTAAGCCCTTACAAGCTGATAAAAATACAGCCACAGGAACTATGTTTGTAAATAAAATTACATCTGGATTTTTTTCAATAATAAATTTTCTTATTTTTCTAATAAGTATTATGTTTGTTTTACTAAAAGCTTTTGTTATAAAAGAAAACCATTTCAAATTCATAGCCACATAAATTATCCCCCAAATTTTGGGAAATCTTTTTACTGCAAATTCATAAAATCTTGAGAATGGTTTAAAAAAAGGATCT
Source organism: Candidatus Staskawiczbacteria bacterium (assembly GCA_903913175.1). Taxonomy (GTDB): domain Bacteria; phylum Patescibacteriota; class Minisyncoccia; order Minisyncoccales; family Staskawiczbacteraceae; genus XYB1-FULL-32-11. The sequence goes on along the minus strand of CAIWKF010000029.1, from coordinate 264 downwards.
AAATCTAAAATATCAATGTGTTTAGCATTTATATTTTTTAAATTGGTTTTTGCATAATCTAAAAGAGCATCTCCGGCACGCAAATGACCAAATCCAGCCCTCATTGAAATAATTAAAATTTTCTTTTTTTCTTCTTTCTGCATTTTATTAATTATTTAAATTGCTTTTACTAAAAAGCTAAAACTACTAAACCTAAAACTATTAAAATTATAGAAAATATTTTTTTAATAATCAAAGGTTTTGATATTTTTTCTTTTAAAATTT
>CAIWKF010000028.1 GCA_903913175.1 Candidatus Staskawiczbacteria bacterium | reverse complement strand
TACCTCCAATAGAAGAAGAAAATGCAAAAGAAAAAGTGCCAATTGTTTTTAGAGAAAAAAAACTAAAAACTGTAAAGCCAGTTTTATTAGAAAAAAAATATGTTGAAAAAACCCTTGAATTTAATGAAGAGAAAACAAACCAAGATATTTCAGAAAACAATGATTCTAATCAAGAAATGCCTAAAGAAATTATACCAAAACCTGTTTTTGCAGAAGATGTGGAGGATATAAATATTCATGAGTTTTCTTCAAGGAAAAAACATTCTTTAACCAAAATATTTTCCTTGGCTGGTGTTGGGGTTTTAGTTTTAATTGTTGGATATTTTTATTTTTCTTTACAAAAAGTAAATGTGGAAATTTGGCCAAACATAGAAACTTTAAGTTTTAAAGAGGGCATTACAGCCGATGCATCTATTCAAATAGTTGATGAGGAAAAAAATATTATTCCAGGAAAATTATTTTCCGAGCAAAAAAGTTTAACTGAGAATTTTTCCTCTACTGGTAAAACTTCAAGTAGTACTAAAGCAGAAGGCAATATAAAAGTTTATAATAAATTTACACCAGCCACGCCACTTAGTTTAAAAGCAGGTACCCATTTTTTATCTGATGCTGGAAAATATTATATATCTATTGATAAAATTACTATTCCAGCTGGTAAAACTGTGAGTGGAAAATTTGTTCCAGGATCTATTGATGTAAAAGTTGTAGCAGAGGATGTGGGGGATACATATAATACTAAATCTGCTAAATTTTCTGTGCCAAAACTTGTAGGTACTACTTATTACTATAGTATTTACGCCGAACCATCTGGAGCAATTTTGGGAGGATCTACTGGTCAGGCTAATCAAGTAACTTTTGAAGATATTCAAAAATCAAAAGAAACTATTACGACAAAAATTACTCAGGAAATTGAAGCTAGTTTAAAAGCAAAAATTCCAGCTGATTATGTGGTAATTGATTCAGAAATTAAAAAAAATATTACAGCTACAACTAACGCAAAATCTGGAAGTGTGGCAGATAATTTTGAATATTTAGCAAAAGCAGAGGCAAGTGTTTTGGCTTTTAAAAAAACTGATGTAGAAAAATATGCCAAAGATTATATTTTAGGCAAAATGGCTGATCAAAAAGTATTTTTGGAAAACAGTTTAGTTATAAATTATGTAGCAAAACAAATAGATTTAAATGCAGGTAAAATGGTTTTTGATTTAGATTTTTCTGGTAAAACATACCAACAAGTTGATAAAAATGATTTGATTTCTTTATTTAGAGAAAAAAATCAAAAAGAAATTCAAGATGTTATTACTCGTAATTTAGGCGAAAGTGTTTTTAAAACCAAGATTAATTTCTCTCCATTTTGGACTATGCGCGCTCCATCGGATAAATCAAAAATCACTCTTGATCTAAAATTTTAAAGTAGCTTTTATATACAGAGTGGGCGTATAACTCTTGACCTTTTTAAATTAATTTGCTAAGATTATTAATTATAATATGACACCAGTAGAAATAGTTGGCGATAGTGCCACAAATAATCAAAATTCAAAGGGTATTATTAAACGGGAAGGCAGAGTAATAGAGGCTTTACCAAATGCCTTTTTTAAGGTAGTATTAGATGACGGAAAAGAAATACTTGGATTTTTATCTGGTAAAATGCGATTAAATAAAATTACTATTTTAACTGGAGATAAAGTAACACTGGAAATGACCCCATATGATGATAGTAAGGGTAGAATAGTATATAGGTTGAAATAATTTTAAATTTTAAATTTTAAATTCTAAATTTTATAAT
>CAIWKF010000027.1 GCA_903913175.1 Candidatus Staskawiczbacteria bacterium | reverse complement strand
TTATTAACTAATTTGAAATTTGGAATTTAAAATTTATTAAAATTTTAAGTTTAAAATTAAAAATTTAAATTTGACATGATGAAATTTGATTTGGGCGCGATTACAAGGTTTCTTAAAAACAAGAATAATTTGCTTTTATTGGTAGCAATGTTAATTATTATATTTGGTGGATTTTTAGTTTATACTAATGTTAATTTTGGTAAATATTTAAGTTTTATGGGCATGTCTCCTGAAGCTGTTGCAAATAAGTCAATTGAATATTTAAATAAAAATATTTTAACAGGAACAACAACCGCTTCATTAGTAAAATTTGGCACAGAGAATGGTTTGGTCAAAATTACAATTAAAATAGGAGCAAATCAATTTGACTCATATGCTACTAAAGACGGAAAAATGTTTTTTCCTGAAGCATTTAAATTAGATGAAATAACAAATACAGCTCCAACTGCTGATAATAGTCAGCCAACGGCTACAGCAAAAACATGTGAAGATGTTAAAAAATCTGATAAACCAATTTTAGAGGCATATGTTGTTTCAGCATGTCCATTTGGATTGCAAATGCAAAGAGTTTTAGCTGATATTGTTAAAAGCCAGCCGTCAGCTGCTTTGAGTATTAAAGTTATGTATATGGGAGCTATCACAGGTGGAAAAATTACTGCAATGCATGGAGATGCAGAAGCTCAAGAAAATTTAAAACAAATTTGTATAAGAGATGAGCAAAATTCAAAATATTGGAATTATGTTTCTTGCTACATGCAAAAGGGTGATACTGCCGGTTGTTTAGCTTCTACTGGTGTTGATCAAGCAAAATTAAATACCTGTATTTCAGATCCAGGCAAGGGTTTAGCATACGCACAGAAAGATTTTGATTTAAATACGAAATATAATGTTACTGGTTCACCAACATTGGTTTTGGCAGGGGAGCAAGTTTCAGAATTTGATTTTGGAGGCAGAACTTCAGAAGGAGTTAAAAGTTTATTATGCTGTGGTTTTAATACAAAACCAGGATTTTGCTCAGCTAAACTAAATACTGCAAGTGCAGCTTCTAGTTTTTCATTAACTTATGCGGCCGATGCTTCTGCAAACGCAGGATCAAATGCAGCTAATTGTGCACCTGCTACTCCTCAGTAATTAAATAAAATAATTTTATGACAATTAAAATTTATTCGACACCAAGTTGTGTTTATTGTAAAACCTTGAAAGGATATTTGGCAAAAAATAATATTGCGTTTGCTGATATTGATGTTTCTAAAGATGAAAAAGAATTAGATAGAATGGTAGAAATTTCTGGACAAATGGGTGTTCCAGTTATAGAGATTGATAATAATGTGATAATTGGTTTTGACAAACAAAAAATTGATGAATTATTAAAAATTAAGAATTAATTTTTATGGCAAAAATTGCAATTAATGGGTTTGGTAGAATTGGAAGACAAACATTAAAAAGGATTTTAGAAAAATATCCAGATTTAGATATTGTAGCTATAAATGACTTAACTGACAATAAAACCTTGGCTCATTTGCTAAAATATGATTCTGCTTATGGATCTTTTGAAAAAGAAGTTATTTTTACAAAAGATTCAATTTCAATTGATGGTAAAGAAATTAAAACTTTTTCAGAAAAAGATCCTGCTGACTTGCCTTGGAAGAAGTTGGGCGTGGAAGTTGTTTTAGAATGCACAGGTTTATTTTTAGATAAAGAAGGCGCCAAAAAACACATTACAGCTGGTGCTAAAAAAGTAATTTTGTCTGCACCTGCAAAGGATGACAATACTCCGGGATTTGTTTTGGGAGTTAATGATGATAAATATGATAATTCTATAGATATTATGGATATGGGCTCTTGTACAACTAACTGTTTGGCTCCTGTGGCTAAAATTTTAAATGACAATTTTAAAATTCAAAAAGGATTTATGACCACTATTCATAGTTATACCAATGACCAGAGAATTTTAGATTTGCCTCATAAAGACTTAAGAAGAGCCAGGTCAGCTGGAGTGAATTTAATTCCAACTAGTACTGGAGCTGCCAAGTCTATTGGAAAAATAATTCCAGAGCTTGATGGTAAGCTTGATGGCATTGCTGTTCGCGTGCCAACACCTGTGGGCTCAATTCTTGATTTAGTAGTGGAAATAGAAAGTCCAACTACTAAGGAAGCAGTAAATGAAGTATTTTTAAAAGCAGAAAAATTACCTAAATTTGAAGGAATTTTTAAAACAGATAATAACGAATTAGTTTCGTCAGATTTTGTGGGTGAAGAATATTCTTCAATTATAGATTTAGCACAAACCATGGTAAGTGGTAGCCTAGTTAAAGTTTTAGCTTGGTATGACAACGAATGGGGGTATAGTTGTAGACTGGCGCAGTTTGCAGACCTTATAGGCAAAAAACTATAAATTTTAACTAAAAAGCTTCTCAGAAAATGAGAGGTTTTTTTAGTTTCTCCGAAACCATTGACAAGGATATAAATAGTATGATATAATATAAATATTAATAAAATCAACTTATGGATTATAAGTTAAAAGAAAATATTTTTTATACATTTATATACCATCTTAAAATGGTATTTATTCCATTTGAAGGAAATAAATTTTCGCCACAATTTTTAGCAAGCAGAGCTTTGTTATA
>CAIWKF010000026.1 GCA_903913175.1 Candidatus Staskawiczbacteria bacterium | reverse complement strand
TGTGTGAATCTTCTTTTACTCATATTATTTTTTGGTTGTTTGTATTAATGATAATTATTCTACCTTATCTACCTTCCAAATACAAAAAGCAGACACTTTCGTGTCCACTTTTTGGGGTACAGATCACTTTGGTGGGTCTTTTGTTTTTTTATAAAATAATAAAGGGCTGGTGTTTTTTTGTTCGGAGACTAAGCCGAACACACCAGCCCTTCGACAGAAGAGAAAAATCACTCTTTCAGAGCAGATCATGCAGACCCACGCACCTGAAATTGGCAACTGCCAACCAAACCTTTAAGTAAAAGGCCGACAGGGAGGAGCACTACCAATTTTTTACATATAACCTTTCCAACAATGTAAAATTTAGTGTGCATTTCTCTTCGTCTTTTAGATTGTGCTAGTTAAAAGATTATACTATTTAATGATAAAAGTCAATAGATTGTGAAATGGATTATAGTTTGTATGGTTTGGATAATCTACTACATCTATATTTTCAATTTTTTTAACATATTCAGCAAATCTCATGCTAAACGGTAAGGCAATAATTTCATAAAGAATTTTAAATATTGCTATCATAATTATAGTGCTAACAATATTTTTTGTGGCAAGAGTTCCAATAAAAGCTATAATAACGAAAATTGTTGTATCTACAGATTCTCCTACAATAGTTGATGCTACAAAACGCCATGCTTGTTTTATGCCTTTTTTGCCTTTCTGCGTATATTTCATTTTTGAGAGAACAAAGCTATTGGCAAATTCACCAAAAAAATAAGCAATAATTCCAGCTAAAAAAAATCGGGGAGCATTGCCCAATATAAGGTTATATGCTTCTTGGTTATTCCAAAAAGAAGCTGACGGCCAAATACCAACAATAAAAAACATAAAAGCAGCAAAAATTTGGCACCCCATACCAGTCCAAATAATTTTGCGCGATCTTTGATAACCATATACTTCTGTAAATATATCGTTAAAAATAAATGTAATTGGAAAAATAAGCGTAGCACCAGATATTGCATAAGGACCAATGGCAATAAATTTAGATGCAAGAGGCGCAGATAAAACAAGAACGCTAACAAATATTCCCGTAAAAATACTAAATAACTTTAAGTCTTTTTCTTTTGATTCAGTTTTTTCCATATGCTTAGTACTTATGGGTATTTGTTATTATTTGTGCCCAGGGCGGGAGTCGAACCCGCATGAGGAAACCTCGCAACATTTTAAGTGTTGTGCGTATACCATTCCGCCACCTGGGCATATTTTTTTATAAATGACTTTCAATTTTGAGGCCGAGGCGGGAATCGCACCCACGTATACTTCTTTTGCAGAGAAGTGCTTTACTACTTAGCTACTCGGCCATTATTACTGTAGTTTATAATATTTTCTTTAATTTTTCAACTGGTTTAGTATAGCCTCTATTCTGGCTGCTCCTCTAACATTATCATCTTTAACAAAAATTATTTTGGGAATTGGGCGCATATTTAGCTTTCTATTTATCTTGTGCTGTATGTCTCTAACATTATTATTTAAAATTTTAACAATATTTTCAATTTTATTTTCTGGCATTACCGAAATATAAATTCTAGTGTCAATTAAATTTGGGGTTGTATCAGCATGAGTTAAAGTGACCAAACAATCAGAGAAATCAAAGTCCCTTAAAATAATTTTCCCAATTTCTTGGGAAAGTAATGAATTAACTTTTTCAATTCTATTTGTTGTTGGCATATTTTTATAATTCGCCTTTTTTGCGTTCTTCAATGTAAGCAACTATAATGTCATCTTTTTCAATTTTAACATTTCCTTCAAATAAAATACCACATTCATCGCCCTTACTTAATTTTTCTACAACTTTTTTATCTCTTTGAAGTTCAATAATTCTGCCAGAACCAACTTTTTCATTGGCGCGGTAAACTTCCAGTTTTAAACCTTTTTTAATTTCTCCATCTTGAATTTTGCCCCCAACAATTTGTCTATTTTTTTCTGCCCAAAATAACACCAATGCTCTAATTTTACCAACATCTTTTCTAACAACTTCAGCTTCTAGAGATTTTTCCATGCCAAATCTTACTTCTTGAATTAAATCGTAAATAACACTAAAGGTTTTTATTCTTATTTTTTGACCTTCTTCTTTTTGCATCATTTTAATGACTGTTGGACTAACTTTTACACGGAATCCAATTATTTGAGCTTTGACCATTTCTGCTGTCTTAATGTCAGTTTCATTAATATCTCCAACTTCAGATTTTAAAATGCGTAGTGAAACTTTTTCCATTGGTAGATTTTTTAAAACACCCTCAATGGCTTCTAAAGATCCAAAAACATCTCCTTTTAAAATAATGTTTACAATTTTTTTGCTTGGATCTGTATCTAAAACAGTGGTATTTAAAATTCTTTTACCTTGTTCTCTTTTTAATTTATCTTGTGCTTCTTCTGTGGTTTTAAAAGTTTTAAATTTTTCTCCTGTGGCTGGAACAGTTTCAAAGCCTAAAATAATTGCTGGTTGAGAGGGGAGTGCTTGGCTAATTACTTTTCCCTGAAAATCTTCTAAACCTCTTATTTTGGCTAAAGCAGTGTCTGTGGCTATAATATCTTTTAGTCTTAAAATTCCTTTTTTTACAATCACGGTAGCAATTGGTCCTTTACTTTTATCCATATAAGACTCAATAATTAATCCTTCAGCAGGCACATTTATTTCTGCGGTTAAGGCTTGCATTTCAGCAATAAGTAAAATCATTTCAAGTAGTTCATTTATACCGGTTTTTTCTTTGGCTGAAACTTCAACGCACAAAATTTCTCCGCCCATGTCTTCGGTTAAAACATTTATTTTTGCTAATTCTCTTTTTATTTTATCTGGATTAGCATTTGGTAAGTCAATTTTATTTAAAACCACAATCATTGGAATTTCTGCTTTTTTGATAACATCTACAGCTTCTTTAGTTTGTGGCTGTACAGATTGAGCTGAGTCTACTACTAATAAGGCTACGTCCGCCACTTGAGTTCCGCGTGAGCGCATGGCTGAAAAAGCTTCATGTCCAGGAGTATCAATAAAGGTTATTTTATGTTCATTATGTTCAACTTCATAAGCCCCAATATGCTGGGTAATTCCGCCAGATTCTTTTGAGGTAATTTTAAAGTCTTTTATAGCTTCTAGTAATGAAGATTTTCCATGATCCACATGCCCCAAAACCACCACTACAGGAGGCCTTGGCTCTAAAATTGGCGTAGCTAAAGGTTTGGTAATAGTTACAGTAGGCTTTGGTGCAATAATTTCAAATGTAACTGGCACAACTGGAGCCTCTGGAATGGTTTTTTTAGTTTCGGCAGGTGGTTCAACAAAAATTGGTTTAACCAAAATTTCCAAAGCCTTTTTTACAGGTTTTTTGATTTTCTTTTCAATCTTGGTAGTGGGTTTTTTAGTAATCTTTTTTTTGTCTGTAGCCTTTTTTACGGGCGATTTTTTTATTACCATATATTTAAGATTTAATTGCTCTTTCAATAGCTTCTTTTTCCTCATTAGAAAGTAAATAGTCTGATTTTCCTTTAGTCATTGTTTTTATATAAACTCTACTAATATCATTAACAAACAAACTAGAAATAATAAATCCGGTATGTTGGTTGTCTAGCAGTGCAACTGCAAAACTTTGGTTTCCACTTTTATTTATAAAGGCATTAAACCTAATAATCCCTATTTTTTGAAAAGTTCTTTCAGCAGTTTTTTCTAATGTTCCAATTTTTTCTAAAGCCAAATTTAATCGTGTTTCTATTTCTTTAGTTTTTTCAATCTGAGAAAACAAAACATCTCGTAAGTCTTTAATGTTGCCTTTTTCTAACAATATGTCAATCTTTTTATTTGATTCTTTTGTTTTT
>CAIWKF010000025.1 GCA_903913175.1 Candidatus Staskawiczbacteria bacterium | reverse complement strand
GTTTTTTTATGGATTCTAATTTCAAATAAAAATAATAAAACTAGAAAGTATCGTATTCGCGCATTTGAAGTTGGGCATTTATTTGTCGCATTGTATCCAATACTACAGAGACCACAATCAAAAGTGAAGTTCCTCCAATCAAAAAAGTAAAACCTGTAACCCCTGTTAATCCTGCCACAATTGAAGGTAAGACAGCAATTAACCCTAAAAATATAGCACCTGTGAATAAAACTCTATTTAAAATATGTTTCAAAAAAGTAATAGTTGAAGATCCTGGTCTAACTCCTGGAATAAATCCTCCCATTTTCTGTAAGTTTTCCGCAATAGCTTTTGGATCAAAAGTAACTGCTGTATAAAAATATGTAAATATAACTACTAAAATAAAATATAAAATTCCATGAACCCAAACATTGTTAAAAAATAGCCCAGCTTGAGTGGCAATTGTTCCAATAAGCCCTGGTGTTCCCCCTAAGAACCCTGCAATCATGCCAGGAAAAAGTAAAATAGATAATGCAAAGATTATAGGCATAACACCTGCTGGATTAACATTTAAAGGCAAATAAGTAGATACTCCTCCATACATTTTCATTCCTCTTACGCGTTTAGCATATGAGACTGGTATATTTCTTCTGGCCTCGGTAATTAAAACAACTGAAGCAATAATAACAATAGATAAAACAAAGAATACTAAGTATGAAGGTATTTTAGATGGGTCCCAAGCAGCAAATGTTTGAAAAATATTCATAGGAAGACTTGCAACTATTCCAGCAAAAATTAAAAGTGAAATACCATTTCCCATTCCCTGTTCAGTAATAATTTCTCCAAGCCACATTAAAAACATGGCGCCTGCGGCAATAGTTATTATAGAACTTATCATTGTTGGCAAAGATAGCGCAGAAATTACTCCTTGTCTTTGGAATAAAGTTAACATTCCGTAACCCTCAAAAAGAGCCAAAGGAATGGTTAAAAGTCTTGAATATTGATTAAATTTCTGTCTTCCAGCTTCTCCTTCTTCTTTATATAATTTTTCCAAAGCAGGAAAAATCATTGTTAAAAGCTGTAAAATAATTGTAGAAGTAATATATGGCCCAAGTCCTAAAAGTACAATAGAAAAATTACTTAAAGCTCCTCCAGAAAAAATATTTAAAAGTCCAAAAACTTGATTATCAGTAAAAAATCTTTTTAGGTTTTCAGTGCCAATTCCAGGAATTGGAATATTAGCGGCTATTCTAAAAACTATAAAAAGACCAATAACAAATAGAATTTTGTTTCTTAGGTCTTTGTTTTTAAATAAAAATAATATTTTATCGTACCACATTGATTTAAATTTTTATTTGACTTTGCCTCCGGCTTTTTCAATTGACTCCTTAGCTGTTTTAGAGATAAAACATTTTTCAATAGTAAGTTTTTTAGAAAATTTACCACGGCCCAAAATTTTAACTTTTGGAGTAAAACCTTTTATTTGTTTAACAATACCAAGTTTTACTAAAGTATTTGGAGTTATAGTTTGACCTTCTTTTGCATTTTTTTCTAAAATATCTAAATTAACAACTGCAGTTAAATCTTCTGGAACAAAAGCCCTGTATCCTTTTAATTTTGGATACCTTTTAATAATTTCTCTAACAAATGGCATCATTTTTCTACCAGCCCTAGAGGTTTGTCCCTTCATTCCTTTTCCAGAATAAGTTCCTTTTTTTCCACCCCTACCAATTCTTTTTTTGTTATGAGTTTTATGTTTTGGTTGTAATTGATGAGTTTGCATATTTTTTTAAGCCTTAGCTTTTAATTTTCTTAACGCTTCCATTGTGGCTCTAGCATTATTTAATTTATTTTTTGATCCAGACAAAATTTTTGATGAAATGTTTTTGATACCAGCTAAATCACAAATAGTTCTAACTGCTCCTCCTGCCACCAATCCTCTACCCTTTTTTTGTGGTTTTAATACAATATATGCTGGTCCAGATTTAGCAGAAACCTCATAAGGAATAGTTCCATCAACAATCACAACGCTAATTAAATTTTTCTTTGCTCTTCTTGTTGCCTTTTCAATTGCTTGAGAAACATCTTTTCCTTTATCAATACCAATACCAATTTTTCCTTTTTTATCTCCCGCAATAACAACAGCTCTAAAGCTCATTCTTTTTCCTCCTCCAGTAACTCTAGTAACTCTTGCTAAATCTAACATTTTTGTTTCAAATTCATCTCTAACTGTGTTTTTCCCACGATTAAAACCAAACCTTTTATTTACAGGCTTAAATCCATCATTATCTTTTTTTGAAAATTGTGATGGTGTTGTAGGCGATTGAGTTGTAGTTTTTTTTATTTCTTCTACCATAATTTATAAATTTAAAAATTTTTAAAATTTAAGACCCCCTTCTCTTGCGCCGTCTGCTAGTGCTTTTATTCTGCCGTGAAAAACAATTCCTCCTCTATCAAAAATAACTGCTTCAATTTTATGCTCACTGGCTTTTTTGGCAATCAGTTTTCCAACTTCCGTAGCTAGCTGTATTTTGGTATTTTTGCCTTTTATGCTTTTATCAGATGCAGAATCTATTACTATGGCTTTATCATCATCAATTAATTGTGCATAAATATGGCTTAAAGATCTAAAAACAAACAAACGAGGTCTGTCTTTAGTACCATGGATTCTAGCTCTTATTTTTTTATGCCTTCTTTGGCGTTTTTCAGTTTTTATTGACATATATTTTTATTATTTTTTAGCTGAAACAACCTTTTTACCCTCTTTTCTTCTAATTTTTTCTCCCTGGTATTTAATTCCTTTTCCTTTATATGGTTCAGCTTTTTTAGCTTGTCTTATTTCTGCTGAAACTTGTCCAACTTTTTCTTTGCTAATACCAGAAACTGTAATTAAGTTTTTTTCAACAAGAAATGTTACTCCTTCTGGTTTCTTAATTTTTATAGGATGAATAAATCCAACATTTAATGATAATGCGTCAGCCTCAACTACTGCTTTAAATCCAACCCCCTCAATCTCTAGTTTTTTTTCATAACCCTTACTTACTCCTTCAACCATGTTATTAATTAAAGCCCTATATAAACCCCATAAAGCTTTATCTTTTTTCAAGGGAATTTCTTTTTTTGGAGAAACAAAAATTATGTTGTTAGAAACTTCAACCTTAATATCTTGATGAATTTGGCCTTGTAATTGACCCTTTGGTCCTGAAACTTTAATTTCAGAGCCCAAAAGTTCAACTTTAACTCCATCTGGTATTTCAATTTGTTTTTTTCCTATTCTTGACATAATTTTTTATTTTATTTTTTAAATTTTGCTTGATCCCTAAATTTTTAAGTGTCACATAAGTGTTCATTACATTCCCTTAAGTGTTCGCTTCGCTCCCGCCTGATCCCTAAATTTTTTGCTAAAATTTAAGTGTCAGATAAGTGTTCGCTTCGCTCCCGCCTGATCCCTAAATTTTTTGCTAAAATTTAAGTGTCAGATAAGTGTTCGCTTCGCTCCCTTACCATACCTCACAAATCACTTCTCCACCAAGTTTAGACTTTTTAGCATCTTTTCCTGTCATAAGTCCTTTTGATGTTGAAACAATTGAAATGCCATATCCTCCACGCACTTTTCTTAATTCAGAAACTGTTTGGTAAATTCTTTGTCCTTGTTTGGAAACTCTTTTAATACCTGCAATAGCTGGTTCATTATTATCATATTTTAACACAATCTTCATAGTCTTTGCTTTTCCTTTTGTGGTTTTTTTAACTTCTAAAATAAAATTATTATCAACTAAAATTTTAGCTATTTCAAGTTTTAAATTAGAAGCATTCATAGAAAACTCAGGCTTTAATACAGCCTGTGCATTTCTAATTTGATTTAACATGTCTGTTATTGGATCGATCATAGTATAATTTTAAATATTTAAATATAAATACTTGCACCTTGCCTGAGCCCTAAAATTTTTGTTAAAATTTAAGTGTCACATAAGTGTTCATTCCGCTCCCTTAAGTGTTCGCTTCGCTCCCCCTACCAGCTTGATTTTTTAATTCCTGGAATTTCTCCTTTGTTTGCCAATTCTCTAAAACATATTCTGCAAAGTCCAAATACACGCATATATCCATGCCTTCTGCCACATTTAAAACAACGGTTAATTTTCCTTGTTGAAAATTTTGGTTTAACTTTTGATTTTGCTTCTTGAGATGTTTTAGCCATTTTCTTATTTTATTTACCTTCCTTCATTGGAAAGCCCATTAATTTATATAATTCTAATCCCTCTTCTTTGTTTTTTGCATTAGTTGTTATTGTAATTTCTAATCCAAAAATTGTTTTTTCTTTTTCTGTAAAAATTTCTGGAAAAGCTACGTTTTCTTTGAATCCTACTGTAAAATTTCCTTTTTGATCCACTGACATAGGGTTTAATCCTTTAAAATCTCTAGTTCTTGGCAAAACTAAATGAATAAATCTTTCTAAAAAATCCCACATTCTTTGTTTTCTTAGAGTAATAAATTCAGCTATCTCTAATCCTTCTCTTAATTTAAATCCTGCAATTGATTTCTTTGATTTGGCAATTTTAGCTTTTTGTCCTGTAATTAAAGCAAGGTCTTGAGAAACAAGATTAATTAATTTTTCCCTTTCAGCTCCAGTTTTAGTCACAGCTGTTTTTCCAAATGAAGAATTTATAGTAACTTTTTTAATACAAGGAACAGCCATTGGGTTTTTATATCCAAACTTTTTCATCATTTGTGGTAATACTTCTTTTTTATATTTTTCTTTAAGGCTTATCATGTTATTTCTTTTACTTTATATTATCTGACTACATTTTTTACAAATCCTATTTTTTTGTTTATTTTTTATTTCATATCCAACTCTTACAGCTTTTCCGCATTTAGGACAAATAAGTTTTACATTTGAAATATTTACTTTAGCTGGCATTTGAACTAACTGTCCTTTTTCTCCTTGCTTTTTTGCTTTAACGTGTTTTTTCATTAAATTTATGCCTTCAATCAAAATACCTTCTTCTTTAGGAAGTGATGTAAAAACCTTTCCGGTTTTACCCTTATCTTTACCTGAAATTATTAAAACTGTATCTCCTTTTTTTATTTTCATATATTTATTTATAGTAATTCTTTTGCCATCATTGCAATATCTATAAAGCCCTTTTCTTTCAATTCTTTTGCCATAGGCCCTAAAATTCTAGTACCTTTTGGCATTTTACCTTCTCCTAAAATAACTACTGCATTGTCATCAAATCTTATATAAGAACCATCAGCTCTTTTAAATTCTTTTCTTTGTCTTATAATAACTGCTTTTACTTTATCATGTTTTTTTACTAATTTTCTTGGTTCAGCTTTTTTAACTGTTGCTACAATAATATCTCCTAATTGAGCGTATCTTCTTCTTGTTCCACCAAGCACATTAAAACACTGGATAATTTTAGCTCCACTATTGTCAGCCACTTTTAACATTGATCTTGGTTGTATCATATTTTTATATTTTACTTATTACTTTCCAGCATTTATCTTTACTAATTGGAGCACACTCTTCAATAATTACATTATCTCCATCTTTAATTTCTGGATTTTCGTTATGAGCTTTAAATTTTTTGTGTATTTTAAACCTTCTTTTATATTTTGGGTGTTCTTTAATACTTTCAACTTCAACAACTACAGTTTTCTGCATTTTAGTTGAAACAATAATACCTTGTAATTTTTTCTTAGCCATACTTTTATTTTACTTCTCTTAAAATAGTTAATATTCTAGCAATTTGTTTTTTAATTTGTCCAACTTCTTTTACATTTTTCAATTTACTTGAATGAAATTTCAATCGTAAATCACTTAACTTTTTGTTTAAGTCAATTGCTAATTTTTCCAATTCTTTTTTATCTTTTTTTCTTAATTCTATTACTTTCATAATTTATTATTTTACACTATTTTCTAATATTTTTCAAGCCTTATTCCCCTCTTTTAATAAATTTGGTTTTTACTGGTAATTTTATAGCCGCACCTCTAAAAGCTTCTCTGGCAATTTCTTCTTTAACTCCATCAAGTTCAAAAATTATTCTTCCTGGTTTTACAGCAAAGGCATAATGATCTACAGCTCCTTTTCCTCCGCCCAACGGAACTTCTGGGCCTTTTGATGTTACTGGCTTGTCTGGGAAAACTCTCATCCATAACTTCCCTCCTTTTTTCAAATATCTAATTATATTTCTACGAGCTGCCTCAAGCTGCCTTGCGGTCACCCATTTTGTTTCCATTGATTTTAATCCAAAACTACCAAAATTTAATTCTGTTGCTCTAGTTTCAACTCCTTTAGACTTTCCTTTAAACCACTTTCTGTGTTTAACTTTTTTTGGCATTAATATACTCATATTTTTTATTTATCAAATTTATCTCCTTTATATATCCACACTTTTATTCCAATTTTTCCATAAGTACACATTGCTTCCCAATTTCCATAATCAATATCAGCTCTTATTGTGTTTCGTGGAAGTCTTCCTTGACTAAGCCATTCTCTTCTTGCAATTTCTACTCCATTTAACCTTCCTGAAACTTCAATTCTTACACCTTTTATTTCTTTATTTTCCATAACTCTTTCTAAAGATCTTTTCATAACCTGTCTGAAAGGTGTTCTTTTTTCAATTTGTTGAGCTGCCCACTGTGCAAGCAATAATGCAGAGGTCCATGGATTTTTTACTTCTCTTATCTCAATTTTAAGTTCTCTCTTAGCTTTAGTTTCTTTTAAATTATTATAAGCTTTTTTCCTAAGTTGAATTTTCTTTTCAATAGTTTCTTTTAGTTTTAAAACCCCATCTCCTCCACGACCAATTATTAAACCAGGTCTTGCAGAATCAATAATAATATTTATCCTATTTGCTGAATGTTCAATTTCAATTGAAGCAATAGAAGCTTCATATAAAGCTTTTCTTAAAAAATCTTTTATTAAAAAATCTTCTTCCAAGTATTGTGGCATTTGTTTTCCATAAAAACCCCTGATATTCCAATCTTCTGTTCCTTTAATTCTAAATGATTTTGGATGAACTTTATGTGACATAATTATTTTTTTCTTATTACTTTTTTAACCCCGCCAGCAGCACTTGTAGCAACACGAGCAGGTTTTTTTACAGCCTTTGTTTTTGTAACTTTTTTCCCGCCTGCAACGCCTGTAGCACTGCGAGCAGGTACTTTTACTTCTTCAGCTTTTTTAGCTTTTACTTCTGTTATTCCAGTATTTTCTACTTCTTTTCCATCACTTAAAATAATAGTAATATGAGAAACCCTTTTTTCAATTGGATAAGCTCTACCTCTGGACATTGGAAATGATCTTTTTAATCTTGGGCCTTCATCAACAAAAGCGCGCAAAACAATTAGATCTTCTTTATTCAACTTATAAGTATTTTCTGCAGAAGCAATGGCCGAATTTAAAAGCCTTAAAATCATTGGTGCTGATTTTCTTACAGTAAAAGAAAGAATGGTTTGAGCATCTACTGCTTTTTTATTTCTTATCAAATCAACCACATCTCTGGTTTTTCTTGGCGCTATTCTTAAATATCTTAATATTGCTTTTACTTGCATAATTGTAATTTAATTATTTATTTTCTGCTATTGGCGGATAATTTTTTATAAAATATTGTGTTACAATATTATCTCCTGTCGCTAAACTAGCGTAATTATAGCTTTCCCCACCACCGTCATTTTTTACAAATGTTCCTTCTTGAGTCCCGATAGAATCAATTTTATCAGATGCTGGCAACCAATAAATTTCGTGTTTTTCTAGCCTCATAACCTTATAGTTGTTAAGTACGGATTGAAAAGAATTTTCTTTTAAAAATTTCAAATATGCTTCTTTATCTTTAGTTATTTTAGAAATTATTACAAACACAATATTGTTACCATTATTTTGACGGTATTCTGCGGTTAATTCGGTTAAACAAACCTCAGCTCCGGGAAGATTCTCGCATTCATTTTGGTTACGTATTTTATTATCAGACCCCCCATAAATATAAATTTCATAATCACCAATTTTTTCAGGAAACAGCCTCTCTATTCTTTTAATGTATCTTTCTGCTTTAATATTTTCAGGAAATAATGTATCAAAAATTTCTGAATCTTTATTCGCATAAACAGTAACGCCTCCAGATATAACCAATATTAGAACAATAATTGTAATAAGTATAGCTTTTTTCATAATTCAAATTATTTTTTTGGTTCTGTTTTTGAAACAACTGCTGGAGCAGCTTTTGCGTCAGCCCCTTGTTCTTGCTCTCTTTGCATTTTACCTCCATGCCTAATAAATTTTGTTGTTGGTGAAAATTCTCCAAGCTTGTGGCCAACCATATCTTCTGAAACAAGCACTGCCACAAATTCTTTCCCATTATGTACCCCAAAAGTATAGCCAACCATTTCTGGAGAGATTGTAGAATACCTAGCCCAAGTTTTAATGATAACTTTATCTCCTTTTATTACTTTGGAGAGTTTTTCCATTAACCTTGGGTCAACATATGGACCCTTTTTAAGACTTCTTGACATAATATTAAATAATAAATTTTAAATTAGAAATTATTTTTTTCTTCTTTGAACGATTAATTTACCTGACCATTTTCTTGGATTTCTTGTTTTGACTCCTAATGCATGTTTGCCTTGTGGTGTTTTTGGATATTTAAGTCCAATTGGCTGTCTCCCTTCTCCTCCACCATGTGGATGGTCAACTGGGTTCATGGCAGTTCCTCTAACATGTGGCCTTCTTCCTTTTAATCTAGACTTTCCAGCTTTACCAACTCTATAATATCTATTTTCAGGATTTGAGGCCATTCCAATAGTAGCAAAACATTCACTTGGCACTTTTCTAACTTCTGTTGAGGGCATTTTTAGGTTTACATAACCTTCTTCGTGAGCTAAAACTTGTGCAGAAGAACCCGCAGAACGCACCATTTTTCCTCCTTTTCCTGGCTCAAGCTCTATATTAAAGACATTTGTTCCTACTGGTATATTTTTTAATTTAATTCTATTTCCAGCAGTTATAACAGCATTTTCTGCAAAAACCACTTCATCTCCAATTTTTAAATTTTGTGGTGCTAAAATGTATTGTCGTTGTTTGTCATTATATTCCAATAAAGCAATAAAAGCTGTTCTATTTGGATCATACTCTAAAGCAATAACTTTAGCTGGTGCATCAATTCTTGTTTGAGCAAATTCAATAATTCTGTAAAGTTTTTTTACTCCGCCACCTTTATGTCTTGTTGTAATTCTCCCTGAAGCCTTTGATCTTCCAACACATCTTTTCCATGAAACTAAAAGGCTTTTTTCAGCTTTCTTTTTAGAAAGTAATGAAAAATCTATTCCGGTCATTCCCCTTCTTGCTGGTGTTGTTGGTTTATATATTTTCATATAGTTTACGCTATTTTATTATAATATTTCAATTTTATCTCCTTGTTTTAATTTAAGCACAGCTTTTGTATACCCTTTTTTAAATCCTTTAGTTCTACCTACTCTTCTCTTTTTATTTGGTATTTTTATAATATTTACAGACAAAACCTTAACTCCGTAAGTTCCTTCTACAGCTTTTTTAATCTCACTTTTGTTTGTACCTGGTGTTACTTTAAAAGTATATTGATTTAACTCAGTTAAAGTACTAGCTTTTTCTGAAATGTGAGGTTCTCTAATAATGTTATAAGAGAATTTGCTTTTACTGCGGGAAGCTTCTGTAATATGAGGCTTTTTCTCTACAGTAACAACGCCAGCTTTTTCTGCAACAGAAGTATTTACAGTTTTTTTAACTGTTTTATTTTGTTTGGATTTTTCTGCGCTTTCTTTATTTTTTAAAAAATCTAATAAGGCCATATCTTTATTTTATATTATTTTATGAAGGTTTCTTCTATTGTCTTAATGCTGTCTTTTGTTAAAAGTAAATACTTAGAATTCAGAAGGTCCAGCACATTCAAATTTCTTGCGTCGTCAATTTTTGTTTTGGCAATATTTCTAGCTGAAAGTGTAGTTTTTTTATCATATTTTGGTAAAGCCACTAAAACTGTGTTTCCATTAGATGGTAGTTTTTTTAAAATTTTTGCAACTTCTTTTGTTTTTCCATCTTCTGAAATAAAGTTTTCCAAAACAATCAAAGAATCATTTTTTGCTTTTTCTGATAAAACCATAAATAAAGCTTTTCTTCTCATTTTTTTAGGTAAATCTTTTTCAAAAATTCTTTCGTTTCTTGGACCATGAGTAACTCCTCCACCAACCCAAATTGGAGATCTACTGGATCCGTGTCTAGCTCTACCTGTTCCCTTTTGTCTCCATGGTTTTTTTCCACCACCTCTTACTTCTCCTCTATTTTTTGTATGAGCAGAAACTTGTCTTTTGTTTGCCATTAAAGTAACCATAACTTGGTGAACCAAGTCAGCATTTAAAGCAACTTCAAAAATCTCTTTTGGTAAAGTTATTGATTCCTCTGTTTTTTCTCCTTTTCCATTATATAAATCGACTTTCATTTTTGTAAATTTTAATTTTTAACCTCTTATTTCTAATAATGTACCGTTTCTTCCTGGTACTGCACCTTTAATAACCAATAAATTATTTTCTGCATCAACCTTCATAACTGTTAAATTTTTAACTGTAATTCTTTCAAATCCCATTCTTCCTGGCATTTTCCTTCCTTTAATAACATGCTGTGGAAACCTACAACCAGTTGAACCAATGGTTCTTTGTTCGTGTTTCACTCCGTGAGTAGCATTTCTTCCATGGAAACCATGTCTTTTCACGCCACCTTGAAAACCTTTTCCTTTTGAGGTTCCTGAAACATTTATATTGTCTCCTTCTGCGAATACAGAAACTAAAACTTCATCTCCAATTTTGTATTCTTCTTTAGTTTTTATTCTTTGTTCTGCAATATGTCTATACTCTTTACCTTTCATGGTTTTCTTGATCTTGTTCTTTTTTTCCAATTTTTCAAATCCAATTTGTAAAGCTAAATATCCATCTTTTTCTTTTGTCTTTTCTTGTAAAACAACACAAGGTCCACCTGTAACCAAAGTTACTGGAGTCATTTTTCCATTTTTATCAAATAACTGACTCATTCCAATTTTTTTTCCTAGTATAAATTTCATTTTTTTAAATAGAATTTTAAGAAAAATAAAAGCGGGCGTAATTGCCCGTCTCCGGCAATGTTGTTAGCCTGCGCCACCTGGCACAAGTAATTTAACTATCGCTCTTTTATAATTTATAATCTTACTAAATTTTTATTGCAATGTCAACACCTGATGGTAAATTTAAGTCTCTTAAAGCTTCAATAATTTCTGCGTTTGGACTAATTACATCAATCACTCGTTTGTGAACTCGCATTTCAAACTGTTCTCTAGCATTTTTGTGTACAAAAGTTGATCTATTAACTGTATATTTTAAAATTTCTGTTGGCAATGGTACTGGCCCAATTACTTCAACTCCAAATCTATTTGCAATATCAATTATTTGCTTTGCAGAATTATCAATGATTTTATGATCATAAGCTCTTAATTTAATTCTGAGTTTTTGTAAACCAACAGCTTCTGTTGATATTTCAACTCCATCTCCTGATTTTTTTGTTTTCTTAACCACTGGTTTTTTTTCTGCTACTGACATTTTAATTGTATGTAATTATT
>CAIWKF010000024.1 GCA_903913175.1 Candidatus Staskawiczbacteria bacterium | reverse complement strand
TTATAAAAAAATAAATTTAACGCTACATAATAACAATAAATTTATTTAATTTAATTTAACTATTATTAAAACTAAAAAGATGAAAATAGAAATACTAAAAGAAAATTTAAAAAATGGTTTAAATATTTTAGAAAGAATTGTTGGTAAAAATCTATCTTTGCCAATTTTAAATAATGTTTATATTAATGCTGAGGATAATTTTTTAAGCATGTCTTCTACAGACCTAGAAACAGCTATTAAGCTTTGGATTTTAACTAAGGTAATAAAAAAAGGTAAAGCAGTTTCACCTATAAAATTTCTTTCAAGTTTTGTTTCATTATTACCAAATGAAAAAATTGTTATTGAAGAAAAAAACCAAATTCTTGAGGTTGAATGCAAAAATTTTAAAACTAAAATACAAGGACAAAATCCTGAAGACTTTCCATTGATTCCAGAATTTAGTAATCTTGAATTTTTGGAAATAAATAATAAAAAGCTTTGCCAAGGCCTGTCTCAAGTTGTAGAAGTAGTTTCTATATCACAGTCTAGACCAGAAATTTCAGGAATTTATTTTTCTTTTTCTAAAAATATTTTAAAAATTGTGGCCACTGATAGTTTTAGGTTGGCAGAAAAAACCATTACACTAGAAACAGCAATAAAAAAAGATATTTCTTTTATTATTCCGCAAAAACCAGCCAAAGAAATAATTAACATTTTAAATGAAAAAGAGGGAAATGTAAAAGCTTTTATTTCACCAAGTCAAATTATGTTTGAGTTTCCTATGAAAGATTTGCCACACCCACAATTTCAAATTATTTCTCGCTTAATTGAGGGGGAATACCCAAACTATCAAGCCATTATTCCAAGTAAATTTAAAACACATATTATTTTAAAAAGAGATGAATTTTTAAATCAAATTAAAGCTGCCTCATTGTTTTCTGGTAAAATTAGTGAGGTAAAAATTATAGTAGGCAAAGATAAAAATGAAGTCGAGATATTTTCTAAAGACCCAGATATAGGAGAAAATAGATCTACAATTTCTGCCAAAATAACTGGAGAAGATCAAGAGGTTTCTTTTAATTATAAATTTTTAATTGATGGATTAAATAATATAAAAAGTTCAGAAGTTGTTTTTGAGCTTTCAGAAAAAGAAGGCCCTTGTGTTTTAAAACCAGTTGGCGATCTTAGTTATTTGTATGTGGTTATGCCAATTAAATCAACATAAAAAAGTATAAAATAAAAAAAGCAGCAATAAAAATAAATTTGCTGATTTTTTTGTGGTGAAAATTATTGAGGCAGGGCTGGCGCAAGCGGCTGGTTGCCTGTGTAAGAATTTATTCCTTGTTGCCAGTTAAAATATTGTGAGTTGTTTTTGTCTATGTAATATAAAATTGAATTAGTATCAGTTGAATCAATTTGTCCCAATAATGCTGGATCAGAGGTTGTTGTTGGTTCTGGAGCAGTAAACTTTTCAGTTGGGTTTTGGGCTAATAATTTATCCATAACTTTTCTCCAAATTGGGGCTGCAAGACCAATACCAGTTTTTTTATTTATTGGAACATTGTTATTATTTCCTACCCAAACCCCAACAGCTGCGAATGGAGTATAACCCATTGTCCAAGCATCTTTATAACTTTCTGTAGTACCTGTTTTAGCAGCCACATCATTATTTAAAAAATGTAAAACTGAATTATATCCAAAAATTGGAGAGCGAGCATTATTGTCTGATAAAATACTATTTATTTGCCGTGCAATTTGAGTATCTAAAACCTTTGTTGGAGTTTTATTGTTTTGTTCAATAATATTTCCTTCAGAATCTTCAATTTTTAAAATACTAACTGGATCAATTTTTTGTCCTTCAGAAGCAAAAATACCATAAGCTGATGTCATTTCTAATAAATTAACCTCTCCACCACCCAACACCAAAGACAAACCATATCTATCTGGCTCATTTAAGGTTGTTAAACCAAAGTCGCTTGCTGTTTTTAATGAATCTTTTAACCCAGCTAAATATAAAAGTTTTACTGAAGGAATATTTAAAGATTGTGCAATGGCATTTCTTAAAGAAATTTTACCTCTAAACAAACCATCATAATTTTGTGGATTATAACAAGCTAAGCCATAAACATCTTTTGATTGATTGGCTGTTGGAGCACAATTAGGGTTAAATTCAGTTTTAACATCCCAAAGCACTGTATCTGGGGTAAAGCCTTTTTTAAAGGCTGTAGCGTAAACAAAAGGCTTAAAAGACGATCCAGGCTGGCGTAAAGCAATAGTGGCTATATCAAATTTAGCCTCAAACAAGCAACTGCCATTAGTTTTTTCATCACACCCTAAAGGATAAGATTTTTCAAAGTAATTTTTTGATCCAACTAAAGTTAAAATTTCTCCATTTTTAGGGTTTATAACTACTACTGCAGCATTATTAGCATTAACTGCTTTATTGGTTTTATCAGCCTCAATTAAAACCTGCTGGGTATAGTTTTGCAGCTCCCAATCTAAGGTTGTATAAACTTTTAATCCCCTTTCTTTTAAAAATGTTTCTCCGTATTTATTTTCTAAATAGTTTTTAACATACATTACAAAGTGAGGGGCTTTAATTGAGGTTAGATTTTCTGAAAATTTTATATTAATTTGTTTTGTTTCATCTGCTAAAACTTTGGTAATATAACCAAGGCGCGCCATTCTATCTAAAATATAATCTTTTCTTTGTAATAGTAAGTCTTTATGGCTTCCATATGGAGAATAATAACTTGGTGCTGGTATTAAAGCAGTTAAAGCAGCTGATTCAGCTAAAGTAAGATCAATAGCTGATTTTCCAAAATAAGTTTGGCTAGCTGACTCTACCCCGTAAGCATTTTGCCCAAAAGGTATTTGATTTAAATACCAATTTAAAATTTGATCTTTTGAATATTTTCTTTCAAGCTCAATTGCCAAAACAACTTCTCTTATTTTTCTGCTTAATATTTTTTGGTTAGTTAAAAAACTAGATTTTATTAGTTGTTGGGTTATAGTAGAGGCCCCCTGACTTGTAGACTGGAGTTTTAAATCAACTAAAACAGCTCTTATTATTGATTTAAAGTCTACGCCACCATGCTTATAAAAACCATCGTCTTCAGAAGTTAAAACAGCATTTTTTAAATTTTGAGAAATTTTATCAAATGTAATTATTTCTCTTTTTTCTTCGCCGTAAATATTATACAAAAGTATTTTTCCTGTTTTGTCATAAATTTTTGTAGATTGTGTAAATTGTTTTTCAGTAAAATTTTCTGGTCGTGGCAAATCATAAGTATAATAAAAAAATAAAGATATTATAAAAATACAACCAAGTAA
>CAIWKF010000023.1 GCA_903913175.1 Candidatus Staskawiczbacteria bacterium | reverse complement strand
GTGAATCTTCTTTTACTCATATTATTTTTTGGTTGTTTGTATTAATGATAATTATTCTACCTTATCTACCTTCCAAATACAAAAAGCAGACACTTTCGTGTCCACTTTTTGGGGTACAGATCAATTAAGCGGATTTTTTTATTTTGTTATCTGATGTCTTCTTTTTTCTCTTTTATAAAGTAGCGCCATTTTTCAATAAATTCAATAAACACAGAAAAAGGCATATCAATTAAGGCGTTAAAAAAGGCAGCAAAAGCATTGTATTTCTTCCATTTTTTAGACATCCATCTACCAAGTCCCGCAATTGGTAAAAGTAAAATATCTGAAATAAAGCTTAAAAATCCTTCATTTTCATCTTCTACAGATAATTCACGAGATCTGGTTCTAATAGCCATACCAGCAAATAAAATTAAGGCAATAAATAAGATATTTATAATTATTGATGTAATTGGAAACTTAAATGAATAAAAAATCCAAAAAACTAATCCAAAAGAAATAAAGGTACCAGTTAAATAAAAGAATGAAACAATAAATTTAGTGAAAGATCCTCTATTTTTTGGTGCTTTTATTTCATAAACATCTTGTTTTTCTTTTTTAAAGATAATTTTCATTGTTTCCATAACAACTATGGTTAAATTTTTTTCTGATGGTGGTTTTATGGTTGCCACCAAAATAAACATTAAAACAGTTGGAATTAAAATATCAAAAAGAAGTAAAATATAGTTTAAATCACCTTTTAAAAATAATTTTGCTACTATTACCTCTAAAGCAAGCAATGAAAGAATTTTGGTAACAAAAATTGATATGGTTGAATAAATTGCAGCCCTTTTTAGCCTAGCTTTTAGAGTAGAAAGCCTTGTCTTATAGTTGGTTCGTATTAAGGCTTCTAATTTTTCTGGCATTGATAATTCTTTTGTTATTTCCTGTAAATTTTCTGTTGATAAAATATCTCCTATCAATAAGTATGGCGTATCATATTTTTCACAAACAGTATAAAACTTTTTTAAAATAGGTTGAGCCAAATCTTTTTCAATTTTATTCCAGATTTTAAAAATATTTTCAGAAATTTTTATAATTGTTTCTTTATCGGCATTTTTCCAAACAGGATATTTATATTTTATAAGATTATAACTTGTTATTGGTTTATCAAATTTAAAAAGTGCTTGTTGAATTGCAATATAAATTTGAAGGTCTGTGTCTTCTTTTTTTAAAATATTAAGTGCAAAAATTCGTTCACTAACTTTTATTCTTTCTTTCATAGCAGAAAACATGTAATCAATTAAAGCTGTTTCTCTGATTGCAGGAGCTAAACACTCTTCTATTTCACAAGCCAAGATTTCAATTAGCCAATTAAAAAATTGTAATCCTGCCTTACCATTTTCATTTTCTGGGCTATTTTTAAGAATAAATATATATTTATTTATTATTTTCTGGACTTCCTGAATTTTTATTTCTCCAATTGTGTCGTTTGGGAAGTGACCACCTCTAATTAATTCAAAAATTAATGGCTCGGCAATTTCTTGTCCTACAGAAAATTCGTTAGAACTTTTTAAATCTAAATCTGCAAGACGCATTTTGAGTTTTCGTATAACAGCGCTTCTTCTCATTAGATGTTCTTCTTGCCAATCAACCACTGTTCTTATTTGTTCATATAAAGCTGCTACTTTAGAAGCAACCTCATCTACATGAATAGTAGAAACACCTTCTTTGGGTCTTAAAGAAGCTTTCCAAGATGAATATTTTGCAATTAATTCTTTTGTAGCTTGAGTAATTTCTTGCATATTTTTATTTCTTACTTTTTATTTCTTCTTTAATTTTTTCTATAAAACTCTCAAGACTAGTGGCACCAGCGTCACCTTTGCTTCTTTCTCTAACTGCTACGGTATTTGCAGTAATTTCTTTGTCACCCATAATTAATAAATATGGAGTTTTTTGCATTTCTGCAGTTCGTATTTTTTTGCCCAATGTTTCTGCTTCATCTCTTAATTCTGCTCTAATATTATTTTCTTGTAATTGTTTCTTAATTTTTTCTGCATATTCTAAATGTTTTTCTGAAATTGGAATAATTGCCACTTGCACTGGAGAAAGCCATACTGGAAAAGCTCCTGCATAATGTTCAATCATAATACCCATAAATCTTTCTAAAGATCCAGAAATGGCTCTGTGAATAACTACTGGGCGCTCTTCTTGCCCGTCTTCATTTATAAATGAAAGCTTAAATCTTTCTGGTAAATTAAAATCACACTGAATGGTTGCTAATTGCCATTCTCTGCCAATTGCATCTTTAAACATAAAATCTAGTTTTGGACCATAAAACGCTGCTTCGCCTTCTACTCGCCTATAGTTTAAATTATTTTCTTTAGCTGTTTGTTCAAGAGCTTCTTCGGCTTTTTTCCAGACATCATCTTTACCCAAATACAATGATTTGTCTTTGCCTCTTACTGAAAGGCGTACCCAGTAGCCATCTAGCATGTTCATAGTGGTGTAAAATGCTTTAATGATTTCTACAATAGTACTAACTTCTTGTGAAATTTGCGAAACCCTGCAAAATAAATGACCGTCATCTTGGGTGATGGCTCTGACGCGGGTAAGACCAGATAACTGCCCAGCTTTCTCATATCTATAAACAGTGGCTGGTTCAAAGTATCGAACTGGCATATCGCGGTAAGAAAATTGGTTATCACAAAAAATTTGCATGTGGTGTGGACAATTCATAGGCTTCATAAAAAAATCTTCTTCTCCACCCTTTACTTTAAAAATTTCATCTCCAAATTTAGCCGCATGACCAGATGTTTCGTATAAACCTTTTTTTGTAATGTGCGGAGTCCAAACGCGCTGGTAACCTTTATTTTTGTGTAAATCCCACAAATAGTTTTCAATTTCATTGCGTAAAATCATGCCTTTTGGCTGCAATAATGGAAGACCAGCTCCAACTAAGTCAGAAATTGTAAACAATTTTAAAGTTGCACCAAGTTTTCGGTGGTCGCGTTTCTCAGCTTCTTCTTGCATTTTAACAAAATTTTGTAATTCTTCTTTAGTGGCAAATGCCAAGCCATAAATTCTGGTAAGCATTTTATTTTTTTCGTCCCCCTTCCAATAAGCGCCAGCAATTTTAGTTAATTTAAATCCATCAGCATTGATTTCTTTGGCGCTTGTAATGTGAGGCCCAGCACATAAGTTATCAAAACTACCAGACAAATAAAAACTTACTTTTTTTTCACCTTTTTTCTTTAAATCTTTTATAAGCTCGGTTTTGTAAATATCTTTTTTGTAAAGTTTAAGCGCATCTTTAAATTCCACATTATGCTTTTTAAATTTAAGATCCTGCGCAATTAATTCACGCATTTTTTTTTCTAACTTTGGTAAAATATCGGGAGTAATAGCTTGTGGTAAATCATAATCTTGATAAAAGCCATTTTCAATTATTGGGCCAACACCTAAACTAGCTTTTGGATAAATTTCCAAAATTGCCATAGTCATTAAATGTGAGAGTGAATGTCTAACTTTTTCTATTTGCGACATTTCAATTTTTTTCATATTTTTTGTAGAATTTAATGTATATTTACTAAATGTTATATTTATATATTGTATCTTATTTTGTGAATAATATAAATACCTTTTGACATTGACACAGTATAAATTTATGGTAATATTTAGGCAGGTCTTAAAAGGCGATTTTGATTCGGGTGTTCCGAGTTAAATAGCCAAACAAAAAAGGAGAGCGAAAATGAAGTCTGTTTACTTGTTTTTTGGGGTTTTAGCAGTTGTTA
The DNA here is from genome assembly GCA_903913175.1 of Candidatus Staskawiczbacteria bacterium. GTDB lineage: Bacteria > Patescibacteriota > Minisyncoccia > Minisyncoccales > Staskawiczbacteraceae > XYB1-FULL-32-11. The sequence goes on along the minus strand of CAIWKF010000023.1, from coordinate 7,117 downwards.
TGGGCACTTTGTGGCTTTATGCAGGGTTTAATCGGGAGTCTCCAGATTTTATTACTGCATTAGCGGGAATAAGTGCAATTATTTTTGGCATTTTTTTTATTAGAAAGACTGCCGAGAATTTTAGGGAATTAAATACAATTGATCCTAACAAAAAACGAGCGGAAAAAGCCTTTGCAATGGCTTTGGATGAAATAATAATTTTTGCACTTCCAGAAGACATCTTTGTTCGTTTTTGTGGAATAGATTATAAAGGAGGGCAGTGCTATTTTTGTGAATTGAGGTCAGAACGCGTTGCTGACGGCCTGGTTAGAATTTACAACGATGCTGTCTATGCTCATGTTCTTATGACAATGAACACAAAAACAGATGAAATTTCTAAATATAGAATGAAAAATATAATATCAATTTGGCCAGTTCGTCAAGTTGATGAATATAGGAAAGAATTTGACGAAGACGATGTGTTGGAGGAACTCAATGAAAAGGGGTAGGCGAGACTGAAGACCTTTTTATTAAAAAAAATACATAAATCAGAACCCATGGCAAAGTCATGGGTTTTTTTTATGTATTAAAATTTTTTATTTGGTGGGCGCGGAAGGAATCGAACCTTCGACCTCTGTCTTATCAGGACAGCGTTCTACCACTGAACTACGCGCCCATTATATATTCCAATTCTATCAGAAAAACCAATATAAGTAAATATATAACTGATTACAGTTGATTATGTTTTTAAAAAATGCTTAACAAGCTTTTTGGCTTCCGTGTAAGTGCTGACCCAAATAATTCTTTTGTCTCTTTTAAACCATGTCATTTGTCGTTTGGTAAATTGCAAGGATTCTATTTCAATTCTGTTTTGCATTTCTTGATAGGTAATTTTATTTTGTAAGTATTGTGCGACACAGCGATATTCTAAGCCAAGCTCTTTGAGGCGATTAAATGAAAGGCCTTGTTTATGAATTTTTTTTACTTCATTTATCATGGCGTTATTTTTTAGCCTGGCAATTAATCTTTTGTGAATTAGTTTTTTAAGTTCTTTTGGTAATTTAGTAATGCCAATTTGTAAAATTGAAAATTCGGGGCATGTCGGACATCCCTCGAAACTTACTTTTGGGACCGGTTTGCCAGTAGATAAAACAATTTCTACGGCTCGCACAAGACGGCGAGGGTTGTGGCTGTCAATATTTTGGGCGCGCACAGGATCTAGTTTTTGGAGCATTATAAATAATTCTTCTGTGGATTTTTTTTCTAATTCTTTTCTTAATTTTAAATTTGGTTTGATGTTTGGAATTAAAATGTTGTCTACAATTGACTGAAGGTAAAAACCAGTTCCACCCACTAAAAAGGGGATTTTATTATTTTTATTAATTTCTGTGATAGCTTTTTTTGCCAGCTTTTGATATTGAGTTACTGAAAATCTATTTTTTGGATTTGCCACATCAAGTAAATAATGCCTTATGCCAGCCATTTCTTTTTTGGTAACTTTTCCCGAGCCAATGTCTAAGCCTTTATAAACTTGGCGGGAGTCTGCAGAAACTACCTGGCCGTTGAATTTTTTTGCTAATTTAATAGACAATCCAGTTTTGCCTGAACTTGTTGGACCCAAAATTACTATTAGTTTATTATTTTTGCTTCTAATCTCCATGGATTTGCTTTAGTGATTTTTACTTTAATGAAATTTCCCACAAGCCCTTTTTTGTTACTCGTAACCTCAACAAGTTTGTAAGTGTTAGTTCGGCCAAAATATTTATTGTCTTTTTTTGAATCAATTAAAACTAATAACTCTTTACCAACATATTTTTTGTTATTAGCTAAAGCAGTTTTCCGCAAAACATCATTTAAAGTTTTTTCTCTACATTTTTTTTCATCAGCTAAAATTTTATCACCCAGTTTATAAGCCAAGGTTCCAGATCTTTTAGAATATTTATTAATATATGCCATATCATATTTAATTTCTTTAAAAAGCTTTACCGTGTTTTCAAATTGTTTTTTAGTTTCACCGGGAAAACCCACAATAATGTCTGTAGACAAGCAAATGTTGGGAATGGCTTTTCTTAATTGTTTAATTTTTTCTTTGTACTGGGCCACTGTGTAATGCCGGTTCATTGATTTTAAAACTTTGTTGTCACCTGATTGCACTGGCAAATTTAAATATGGAGAAATATGATTACCTTCTGCCATGGCACTTATAACATCTTGCTTAAAATCCTTTGGATGGCTAGAAGTGTAGCGTACCCAAAATTCGCCAGGAATTTGATTTATTAAGGTCAATAATTTTGCAAAACTTATAACGCACGAATTTTCACTAATTTTATTCGCGAATATTCTCGAATTTTTATTTGTGTTTATTTGCGAGCGATAAGAGTTTACATTTTGCCCAAGCAACCAAATTTCTTTATAGCCATTATCTACAAGATTTTTTACTTCTTTGATAATGTTTTCTGCTGGGCGAGAAATTTCTCTTTCACGGGTATATGGTACCACGCAATAAGCGCAAAAATTATTGCACCCAGTCATAATAGGAACTGTGGCGGTAAATTTGCTTTCATGTTTTGGCGCGATATCTAAATACTTTGTATCTTTGTCATGGCACAATTGGGAAGTATTTGCTGAGGTTTTGTTTTTTAAAATTTTGGGAAGCTGGGCGATGTCTTTGATGTCTAAAACATAATCAAAACCTTCAATAAAAATATTTTTATCGCGTTTTAAAACACAGCCAGTCAAGACAGTTTGTAGTGGGTAGTGAGTAGTTTGTAGTTTGCGAGCTTGCTTTATTTTGTTGAATTTTTCAACTAAAGAATGGATTCTATCTACAGCGCTTTGGCGTATAGAACACATTGTAACCACAATTACATCCGCCTTTGCTAAAGCTTCAGTTTTTTCATATCCCGCGGTTTCTAAAATGCCTGCAATCCTTTCAGAATCAGAAAAATTCATTTGGCAACCATATATAAGTATATGATATTTCATAAGAATATATTACAACAAAAATTGACAAAATAAAAGCCCCGTTTTGGGGCCTTTAGGAAAAGGTCTATGCTTCGCGTGGGGCAAGGATTTCTTGGATGTCGTCTGCCACAACCTTAATTTCTCCATTACGGTCGTCAACTCGGCCGGCAATAAAGACAATTTTATTTTCTTGAAGAGCATTGGGATTAGCTTCTAGTAAATTTGGAAAAACCACAATTTCCATTTTGCTTGTTAAATCTTCTAGCTTCATAAATAGCATGGGTTTACCGGTTTTGGTAATAATTTTTTTAATGCCAGAAATTATTCCTCCTAGAATTATTTTTTTGTTAACTGTTTCTTGGGTAATTTTGGAAATAGGAAAAGCTTTAGTTTGAAAAAGCTTTCTGTAGCCATCTAGTGGGTGAGAACTCACAAATAAACCAAGTAATTCCTTTTCCCACAAAAGTTTTTCAAATGGCTTGGCAGGAACTGCAAATTCTAATTTTATTTCACTTGGTTTAATTTGCGTAGAAGCAAACAAACCAATTTGATTATTATTTTTTTGTTTTTGGTTTTCTCGGGCAATTTCTAAAAGTTTTTCTAGGTTTTGTAAAAGTTGATTTCTTTCAGCAAATTGGTCAAAGGCTCCTGCCTTAATTAGTGCTTCCATAGATTTTTTGTTTAAATCTTTGGTGTGTACTCTATAAATAAAATCTGACATTGTTAAAAATGGTCCATTGGCTTTTCTTTCTGAAGTAACAGCTTCAATTATACCTTCGCCAACATTTTTGACTGCAATTAATCCAAAGCGAATTTGGTTTTTGTCTGGCACTACAGTAAAGTTTTTTAAGCTTTCATTTATGTTTGGTGGTAAAACTTCAATTTGCATTTTTTTACATTCTTCAATAAGTACAGCAATTCTTTCAACATCTGCCTTCTCGGAAGTCAAAACAGAAGCCATAAATTCTACCGGGTAATGAGCTTTTAAATAAGCTGTTTGGTAAGCAATTAAAGCATAAGCTGCAGAGTGTGATTTATTAAAACCATAGGCTGCAAATGGTAAAATCCATTGCCAAATTTCTTCTGCTATTTTTTTCTCCACACCATTTTTAATAGCGCCTTGAATAAATTTTGTTTCTTGGGCATCAAGTAATTCTTTAATTTTTTTACCAACAGCTTTTCTTAAAACATCAGCTTCGCCTAAAGTAAATCCAGCAATTTCCTGAGCAATTTTCATAAGTTGTTCTTGATAAATGCAAATTCCTTGTGTTTCGTTTAAAATAGCCTCAAGCTTTGGATGCAAATATGTTATCTTCTGGTTACCGTGTTTACGGGCAATATAATCGGGAATAAATTGCATTGGACCTGGGCGGTATAGGGCTACCATAGCAGTGATGTCATTAAAATTAGACGGCATAAGTTCTTTTAAATAACGCTTCATGCCATCGGATTCCAATTGAAAAACTGAGGTAGTCATTGCTAATTGCAAAAGTTTATAGGTTTCTTCGTCACCCTGTGGAATGTTATCAATATCAATTTTTTCATTTCTAATAACATAAATTCTGGCTAAAGTATCTTCAATAATAGTTAAGTTTTTTAAACCTAAAAAATCCATTTTTAAAAGTCCTAAATCTTCAATAGCATGCATTTCAAATTGCGTAACAATGCTATTTTCTCCACCTGGGCCTGGTGGGTGTTGAAGTGGCACAGATTCGGTTAATGGTTTGGCAGCTATAACAACACCACACGCGTGAGTAGAGGCATGACGCGCTACGCCTTCAAGTTTTTTGGCAAGGTTAATTAATTTAGTAGCTTGTTCTTCGGTTTCATAAAGTTCTTTAAATTCATCAACTGTGCTTAAAGTTTCTTCTAAATTCATTCCAGTTGGCACCATTTTTGCTAGTTTATCACAATAACTATATGTATAATTTAAAGCTCTGCCAACATCACGAATAACTGCTCGGGAAGCCATAGTTCCAAAAGTAATAATTTGAGCTACATGATCTTGTCCATATTTTTGAGCTACATATTTTAAAACTTCGTCTCTTCGGCGGTCAGTAAAATCCATATCAATATCTGGCATAGAAATTCTTTCTGGGTTTAAAAATCTTTCAAAAAGCAAATTGTGTTCTATGGGATTAACATTTGTAATTTTAGTTAAATAACAAACCAAAGAACCGCCGGCAGATCCACGGCCTGGCCCCACAACTATACGATTACTTTTGGCCCAGTTAACAAAGTCTTGCACAATTAAAATGTATCCAGCAAAACCAGTTTTATTAATAACCGATAATTCATAATCCATGCGTTGCCTAGCATTTTTTAAATAATCTGCATCTTTGTTGCCAAACCTTAATTTTAATCCTTTTTCACAAAGTTCTGTTAAATATTGTTCTGGGGTTTCATTGCCGGGAACTTGGAAAAGTGGCAATTGTGTTTTTCCTAGTTCAAATTCAAAATTGCACATATCAGCAATTTTTTGTGTATTTGTTATGGCTTCTGGTGTATCTTTAAAAAACTCAATCATTTCAGCTGGGCTGGACATTGAAAAATCATCTCCAATTAATGTCAGTCTTTCTTTGTCATCTAAATCAGATCCTGTATTAATTAACATTAAAACATCTTGAGCTTCGGCATCTTCTTTGCGTAAATAATGAATGTCATTGGTAGCTACCAATGGAATGCCGGTTTTTTTTGAAAGCTCAATAAGTCTTTGATTGGCAGTAATTTGTTCTGGTATTTTTAAATGATGTTGAATTTCTAAATAAAAATTTCCTTTTCCAAAAAACTTTTCGTATTTTTCAGCCAATTCCAAAGCCTCATCATATTTTCCTGCTAAAAGTAGGCGGGGGATTCGGCCTTGAATACAAGCAGATAAACCAATTAAACCTTCAGCATGTGCTTCTAAAATTTCATCATCAATGCGCGGTTTATAATAATAACCATTTAAATGGGCCTGGGTTACCAAGTGGACCAAATTTTTATAGCCAATTTCATTTTTTGCCAGTAAAATTAAGTGGTTTCTTTTGTCATCGACATTGGCAACCTTGGAAAGCATGGAACCTGGAGTGGTATAAATTTCTACTCCAATAATTGGTTTAATTCCTTTGGCTTTAGCTTTTTTAAAAAATTCTACCGCGCCGTACATAACGCCGTGATCTGTTAAGGCCACAGAATTCATGCCAAGCTCTTTGACATAATTTAAAAGGTCATCAATTTTGGCAGTGCCATCTAGTAATGAATAGTGACTATGAACATGTAAATGTGTAAATTTTGCCATATACGAGTTTTTTGCTCGGTAATAAATTTTTTCTGCGAGGAGAGCCTCTCTAACAGGCACTCTCTTCTCGAAAAAATTTACTACCTCGCTCAAATTTATTATTTATTTTACTTTTTTGGCATCAAGAAGTCAAATTGAAAATATGCTATAATAATTATATGAAATATCTAAAAAATTATTTTGTGATTGGAGTGGACGAAGCTGGGCGTGGGCCATTGGCTGGGCCAGTGGTGGCTAGTGCGTTTGGCATTTCAAATTTACTCGGCAATCAAATTTTTCTTGGCTCCGGATCCTCTCTTTCAGGGGAGCCTGCCATCGCCTCGAAAAATTTATTGCCTCATAAATTTTTATTTACTATAAAAGATTCAAAGCAATTATCAGAAAAACAGAGAAACCAAATTTACAAAAAAATTATTACAGATAAAAATTTTGTGTGGGGGGTTGGAATTGTTTCAGAAAAAGTTATAGACAAAATAAATATTTTAAATGCCACAAAACTAGCCATGCAAAAAGCCGTAAATAAAGTTGTCGCTAATTTACGCGACCGCGAAAATAAGCGACAGGTTTTTATTTTGGTTGATGGGAATATGAAATTTAATGATGCTTGGTTTGGGAAAGATAAACTTGGGGCAAGTATAAAATATAAGTCAATAATAAAAGGTGACCAAAAAGTGCTGTCAATTTCATCTGCTTCTATTATAGCTAAAGTTACTAGAGATAAAATTATGCAAAAATATGCAAAACAATATCCAGAATATGGGTTTAGCCAGCACAAAGGTTATGGCACCAAGCTTCATTTTGAAGCTTTAGAAAAATTTGGACCTTGTAAAATTCACAGAAAAACCTTTTATCCAGTAAATAAATATTTTTGATATTAAGTATAAAAAAGTTTTG
>CAIWKF010000022.1 GCA_903913175.1 Candidatus Staskawiczbacteria bacterium | reverse complement strand
TTTTTTTTATTTTTATTGCCACCCAAAAAGTACAACCTAAAAAGAAACTTATCTAAAATTCCAAGTAAAATCCTATTTTTTTGATGCTTTTTAATTTTTTTCTCTTGCGTTTCAAAAAAAGCTTTTTCGTTAATATCTTTGCCCCATCTTAGTTTCCCAGATACATCAAAATAATCATGTATTAAAAATCCAGAAAGATCTTTTTCACTCCAAAGTTTAAAGTTGCCAAAACCCAATTTCTCATAATATTCGTAATTTTTAATGCAAATCATAATATAGCTTTCAATTTTAATATATTTTCTTTGTCATTTTTTAAAGAATTTAAATTTATTTTTGGCGTTTCAAGCGTTAAATAACGTGTTTTGCTTTTTTTAATACATTCAGCAAAAAAAGAAAAATCATAATCCCCTTCTCCTATATTTAAATGCTCATCTTTCCCAGAAATCAGCGTACCATCAGAAATATGAAATACTTTTGGATTCAAACTTAAAAATTCTTTAACATATTGCTTATAATTTATCCCCGAATTTAGAGCTGTTTTAATTGCATGTCCAAAATCTAAACAAAAACCAAATTTGTTTCCTTGTAATTCTTTAATTTGTTCTGGCGTAAAACCTACTATTTTTTCTCCGTTTATTTCGGCTTTAGGCATATTCTCAATTAAAATCCTTTTATCTTCCATCTTATCTAAAAACTTCTGAACTGTTTCCATCTCCCCAAAACCTGGATGAACAATTATGTATTCTGCGTTGAGTTCATCTGCCCATTCAATATTTTGTTTTATTAAATCCAAATTAAAATCATATTTATCCTTGTCGGCAATATTAAATCCGTACATATCAGAGGTTGAATGAATAATATATGGAATGTTATTTTTTTTAAATGGCAAAATTTGAGTTCCAGGAATTGGCATTAACTCAATATAATCAAAAAAACCACCACTAATTAGTTCCTCGGATTCTTTTATTAGATCATAATTTATTGACCATAATTTTAAACCAAATTTAATATTGTTCATTATAAATTGACTTAAACATATTAATCAAAATAACTTTCCAATCCGCCATCTCTCACTGTATCTAAAGTAGAGCAATGTAATCCTCCAAGCATTGTATAGCAATGTCTCATTCGAACAGGAATAACCGTTAACTTATGCTCTTTGAGTTTTTTGATAAGTTTAGTTTGTTTATCATGAACTAAAACTGTTTGAGGATTTAGAGAAAATACGTTTAAACCTGCCCAAGGCGAGCTTATGTGATTTAAATCGGTTTCTATTCCTAATTTAGAAAGCTCATGATAAACCTTATCCCTAACATTTTTTTGAAAATCAATCTCTTCCTGGGGCACGGGTGCCACGTCACTAAAATAAATCTTTTCCCAATTATTCAGTATCTTTGGGCAATTTTCTGAATTAACCCTAGCGCCATTCAACAAAACTAAACCTGGATGCAGTGGCAAAATTGTAGAGTCAATGTGAGAAGAGCGATATGCAGAAGTTGTATGAACTCTATACTCTTCTCCCAAAATACTTTGTAACCATTTAGACCCCTTATGATTGCCCGTACTAGAAACCAAATAAATAAGATCTTTTCCAAATCGCACTACATTTGCCGCATCAAAAAGAATTTCATCTTCAGTCAAGCGATGCCATTTTTCGCCTCTACCTCCACTTAATTTACGATGCAAAATATCTTCTTTTGTTATTATTTCCTTTCCTTGCTGATAATAAGGGGTCAAATACGTTCCAGCTAATTTTGCTTTAGGGGCAGTAATCCATGTAAATCCTTCGTTAAAATAATGATACCAAATATCATAAAAAGCATTCGGTTCAAAATATCTGCATCTGGTAGCAGAGGGACTAACAATAACTTTGTCTCCAACAACCAAATGAATATCTCGTACATTGTATATGTCTTTACCACGCGCACACCAATCAGGAGTACAAAATAATTTTTCAGAACCATATGGCGTAGGATGGAATACCTTGACTCCAAATTCAGTAAAAATTTTACATAAATCATTGATATCTTCACTTACTTCATTTTTATACCAATCTGGAATAGCTTTTTTTGCTATTTTAGCAGCTTTTTCAAATAACGCATGAGAAACAGGTTTTGAATCAGAGAACTCAAGACCTATAGTCATATTGTCAACTGTACCCACAATAACTTCTCGAAGCGTGTCCCATTCGTTGTAAGAATTAATTTTCATATGCTTTAATTTAATATTTATTGACCAACTTCCAATTTGCTGGCGTACCCTTTTTTACATTTTGCTTTACCCGCTTACCAATAAGAGTATCGTAATATTTTGGAGCAAGGCCATAACTAGGACGAATGCAACGAAGGTTTTCTTTAGTAAACACATCATTAATTTTCATATCAGCTACAATATAAAGCGAGCGACGTTCTTGAAGCGACAGCTTCTCATTTTTAGTAGCACCATAATACGGCCTGCCCAGCGACTGCCGTACCCTTTCAGTTTCCACAACTAATGTTTTCATTTCTTCAGGCTCCAGTGAAAATGCCGAATCTGGTCCACCCTCATTCCTTTTCAAAGTAAAATGTTTTTCAATTACAGTCGCTCCGTGCGCCACTGCGGCTAACGCAACGCCAATTCCCAAAGTATGATCTGACAACCCAACTTGACAATTAAAAAGCTGACGCATATCAGGAATAGTAAGAATATTAGCATCCTTAGCTTTAGAAGGATAAGCACTAGTGCATTTAAGAAGAACAATATCTTTACATCCTGCAGTCCGTGCAATACCAACAGCTTCCCCAATTTCTTCTCGCGTTGCCATTCCTGTTGAAATAAACATGGGTTTGCCAGTAGAAGCAATCATGCGTATCAATGACAAATGATTAATTTCAAAAGAAGCAATTTTATAAACCGGCACATCCAGCTTTTCTAAAAACTTAACTGCTGTTTCATCAAATGGAGTACCAAAACATATCATTCCCAATTTCTTGGCTTTTTTCATAATTGGTTCATGCCATTCCCAAGGAGTATAAGCAAGTTTATAAAGGTCGTAAAGTGATTGATCTTTCCAGAGATTTTTCTTATCGCGAAGCATAAATTCCTCAGTTTTTACATTAAGAGTAAGCGTATCAGCAGTATAAGTTTGTAATTTTAACGCTTGAACCCCAGCCTTGGCCGCAGCTTCAGTAATTTCTAGCGCCCGCTCAAACGACTGATTATGATTGCCAGACATTTCAGCAATAGTAAAAACTGGCTTTCCTTGACCTATTTCTTTATTTCCAATTTTAAAATTTAGATTATTTTTTCCTATCATTTTTCTATATTTCCCCTAACATTTACATTAATTTTAAAAGCTCTGGTTTTCTATTAAATAAATTGATTATTTCTTCAGTGCAAAAAATTTTAAAAGGATGGTATAAAACCTTATAAATCTCCCTAATTAATTCTAAGTCATTCTTAACATCAACAGTTAAACGAAATTCAGGATGTCTTATTATCTCTTCAGCCTCCACTGATTGTAACCTAAAAAACTCTGGGTGCTCATAAATGTATGGCGTCACGTGTTCTTTTTCATATTTTCCTTCTGCTTGATTGAAAGCCATTTCTAAAATTTTAAATCCAAAAACTTCCGTATCCAATCCTTTGGGGAAAGTTCTCTTAATTGTATTTGATGTATAATCAAATTTTTTCTCTATCTGTTTATTAATTATATTATCTACCACAAATGGATCTATTAATGGACAATCAGAAGTTATTCTTACCACAATATCACATTTAAATTTTTTAGCAGTTTCGTAATATCTAGAAAGAACGTTCTCTTCGCTACCACGATAATATTTAATACCATTTTGTTTGGCAAATTTTTCAAGAATATCATTTTGCTTGTTATCAGGAATTGCCAAAATAATTTCACTTATTTTTTTTGAATATTTTAACCGCTCAATTATATGCCAAAGCATTGGCTTGTTGCCTATATTCATTAACACTTTACCCGGCAGTCTAGTAGACCCCGTTCTTGCTTGTATGATTGCTCCTATTTTAAATTTATTTTTTGTCTCAGGCATTGCTTTTTTACTACGCTAATCACTCTGTTAATTTCAGTATTTGTCATTTTTGGAAAAAGTGGCAGAGTAAGTGCTCTTTCGTAATATTTTTCTGCAATTGGAAAATCTCCAGGTTTATATCCAAATCTTTTTTGGTAAAACGGTTGAAGATGTAACGGAATATAATGTACTTGGACTAAAATTCCGGCTTTTCGTAATTTTTCAAAAAATTTTCTTCGGCCATTTCCCAAAATTTCCACAACATACAAATGCCAAGCTGATTTAGAATAATCTTTTTGAATTGGAGTTATAATCTCTTTAATGTTTTCAAATGCTTGATTATATATTTTTGCAATTTCCCTTCTTCTTTTTAAAAATTTGTCTATTTTTTTCAGTTGGCTTATTCCCAAAGCACATTGGATGTCAGAAATTCTAAAATTAAAACAAGGGTTTTCTATTTCGTAATACCAGCCCCCTTTTTCTGGTTTTTTTACAATTCCATGACTTCTTAAAATTTTCAATTTTTCATAAAAATTTTTATTATTGGTCAAAATCATTCCGCCCTCTCCTGTTGTAATGTGTTTTACTGGATGAAAACTCAAAACCGTCATATCAACAAAATTTCCAATTTTCTTGCCTTTGTATTCTGCCCCCAGTGCATGACAAGCATCTTGTATTAACAAAAGCTTGTGTTTTTTAGCTATTTTTTTTATTTGGTCGTAATCGCAGGGATGCCCGGCAAAATCTACAGTTACAATTGCTTTTGTTTTTTTAGTAATTTTTTTCTCAATTTCTTTTGAATCTATATTTTTAGTATCTTCTTCAATATCAACAAAAACTGGTTTTGCATTGCAAAAAAATATTGTGTTTGCTGTCGCGGCAAAAGTTAAAGGAGTTGTAATAACCTCATCTCCATAATTTATTCCAGCTACCTTATACGCTAAATAAAGTGCCGATGTACCAGAAGAAACCGCAACAGCATATTTTGTCTTGCAATATTTGGCAATATCTTTTTCAAACTCTTCAATTTTAGGCCCTTGAGTTAACCAGTCAGATTTCAAAACTTTTACAACCTCTTTAATGTCATCTTTGTCTATCCATTGATGTCCATAAGGAATAGATTTCATATTTTTTCTAATAGTTTTTTAATTTCTTTCTGATCCAGCCAATTTGAATTTCTATCGCTGGAATATCTAAAGCATTGTGCCATTTTTTTTCCAGCCTTATTGTTACCCTTATCCCAAAATTTAAATTCTGGCTCAATAACAAAATATTTTTTGAATTCCTTTGTATGCATAGATTCTTCTTCTGTTAAAAGAACTTCATCAATTTTTTCTCCAGGCCTTATTCCAATAATTTTTTTCTTAACTCCCGGAGCTATTGCTTGGGCAAAATCAATAATTTTAGTGCTGGGAATTTTTGGGACAAATATCTCTCCTCCGCTCATTTTTGCAATACAAGAAATTACAAAATTAACTCCACCTTCAAGCGTTATCCAAAAACGAGTCATGCGCTCATCTGTAATTGTGACTTCGCCATTTTCTTTTTGTTCTAAAAATAATTGGACCATACTTCCCGAACTTCCTATAACATTTCCATATCTTGTGCAGGAAAATTTAACAGGGTTATGTCCTCTATAAGAATTTGCTTGCACAAAAAGTTTTTCAGCCACCATTTTTGTTGCTCCATACAAATTCACAGGATAAACTGCTTTGTCTGTACTAATAGCAATTACCTTTTCTACAGAATTATTTATGGCAGAATCAATAATATTTATAGCTCCTTCAATATTTGTTTTTATTGCCTCAACGGGATTATATTCACATAAAGGAACGTGCTTTAATGCAGCTGCGTGCACCACAATATTTACTCCATTCATAGCTCTATTAAGACGATTTTTATCTCTAACATCTCCCAAAAAAAACCTTAATCTATCATCTTTAAACTTTCTTTCCATTTCTACTTCTGCTAATTCCCGATTATCATAAACTCGTATACTTTTTGGATTGTATTTTTTCAGCACTATCTCCACAAACTTTTGACCAAAAGAACCAGCTCCTCCAGTAATTAAAATTATTTTATTATCAAAAACCATATTATTAACTTTTATGTTTTTTTATTTATATCATAAAACATTGTGCTTGTCCATTTTATTTAATTAATTATTGTGATAGAATGATTGTAAATCATATAAAATATGCCATATAAAAAATTTATAAAAGATATCGGAATTTTAGGTATATCACAAATAATTTCAGTCATAAGCGGAATAGTAACTTTGCCTGTTATCACAAAACTCCTAGGAGCTGAAAATTATGGCATTTGGACTCAATTGCTAATTACCACCAGTATAATATCTATTATTGCCACTTTTGGCCTCCCATATACCGTGATAAGATTTTTGGCTGGTGAAAAAGAAAATAAAGCAATTCAAGACGGGATTTGGTCTGTGGCAGCTGTAACACTAAGCGCTTCTCTTATAATTTCTTTACTTTTAATCATTCTTTCTGGCACTATTTCCAAATTTTTTAATTGCGCTCAAATTTTTATTATAATTTTATCGTTTATAATAATAGTCGACTGCCTAAACCAAGTATTTTTTAATGTTTTCAGGGCATTTCAACAAAATGCAAGATTCTGCTTTTTTTTCTCTTCTCAAGAATTAGGAGAAACCATATTAGTTATTCTCGCAATATATCTGGGGTATGGATTATTAGGCGCTCTTTTGGGGTTTTTGATAATTAGAATTATAATTTTTTTGTTAATGGGCGGCTATATTATAAAAAATATTGGTTTTAAAATGCCTCAATTTTTAAGAACTAAAGAGTACCTGTCATTTGGACTACCTACTATTTTAGACGGTATAGCTACTTGGACAATTCAATCAAGTGATAGATATTTAATCGGTCTATTTTTAGGAACATTGTTTGTGGGGTATTATTCTCCTCCTTATTCAATTAGCACTTTTGCTATAAGCTTTTTAGCTGCCCCTTTTAGCTTTCTGCTACCTGCTATTTTGTCAAAATCATATGATGAAAATAAAATTGATGAGGTAAAAACATATCTAAAATATTCTTTAAAATATTTTTTAATGATAGCTGTTCCTTCTGTATTTGGCTTATCTGTTTTATCTAAACAAATATTAACTCTTTTTACTACTTCTGAATTTGCAGAAGCAGGATATTTCATAATGCCCATTGTTGCCTTAAGCATGCTAGCAATGGGGGCCACAGCAATCATTTCTCAAGTTATCGGAATTGTTAAAAAAACAAAAATTGCAGCAACAATAACAATAATAGCTGCTTGTATAAATTTAGGATTTAATTTTATACTTATTCCTAAATTTGGAATAGTGGGAGCCGCAATTACCACCCTTTTTGCGTTTATTTTCCTTTTGTTATCAACATGGGTTTATTCCCTAAAACATCTTAAATTTGAAATTGTCTGGCAATTTATTTTCAAAAGTATTTTCGCCTCATCTTTAATGGCTAGTTTTGTTTTTTGGTTAAAACCTGTTGGATTTTCTAAAACAATGATTGCAATTGCTTTAGGCGTTATAATTTATGGGATTTTAATTGTTTTGTTAAAAAGTTTTAATAAACGAGAGCTTCAATTATTTAAAGATGGCTTAAAAAATTTAAGACATTAACCTACGATTACCTTTAGACATTTCAGCGTATGCCATAACAATACCAAACCAAACTTTTTGCCATTCTTTGTGTCTAACTCTGATAAAAAATTTATACAAATTACGTAAAATAATTGAAGGCGTGACATTAAATACTGCAAAAAAAATAGAAAATAATAATGCGTTTTGTATTGTTGAATTTTGAAAAAACATTCTAATACAACCTAAAAAAGACAAATAGTTAAAAGCCTTAAAACTTTTCATTACCCCCATTTCAATAATAAAATTTTTTGCTAATCCTTTTACCTCATCTGTAGCCATTTCTGCAAATGAGTGATTTATATATTTACTAGACAATAATAAATCGGTTAATTTCCTACGGGCTGCATAATGCAAACCAAACTTATCCTCAACATAAAACTTGTAATAGTGCAAATCTTCACCAATTATTATTTCATTTAATTTAAGTGCTTCTAAGTTCGAATATTTCAAAAACATAAGCTGATATATAAAAGCAAACAAATAATCTTTTGCTTTTATTGCCTCTTCTATTATTGGGTTCTCTTCTTTTAAAATTTTTTTTAAAAACAAATTATTAAACAATAAAACAGAAATAAATGTATTTACAGGATAACGCAATCTAACAATATCTTCTTTATTTATTTTATAAATTTTAGGTTTAGCTTTCTCAACTGTTTCAAA
>CAIWKF010000021.1 GCA_903913175.1 Candidatus Staskawiczbacteria bacterium | reverse complement strand
CTTTAATGTTTGTGCCAACAGTTAGTGTAAAAGCAGTTTATGTTAAAATTAAAATTAATAGTACAAGTGCATCTGGTGGTGGATCATTTAGTTTACCAGCTGGAACAAAAATTACTATTTTAAGTGGCTCTACCCCAATAGGCACAGTAAAAACACTGTCTACTGAAACGCCAGTTGGTTCTTATATTTGGTCTTCTGATGTTATTCTTACAAGCGGACAATCATATAATGCAAAATTAGAGGTACCACTTTGTACTGGAAAACTTGATAGTAGAAATGGATATTGTTGGTATAAAGGAGGTGTAGGACAAAACTGTACTACTGTTTGTAATACAAATGGAACTACTAACCGTGCTACCTGTAACGAGGTAGATACGGGTTGTGTTATGCTTTATTTATTTGGTTTTACTGGTTCTTGTTATAGTGGTGGTTATGGCTCGTATTCATATTATAATAATTGTTATCCCGGAGGCTCGATGGCATCGTGTAGTTGGTCTGATGCTAATGCAACTAGAATTTGTGCTTGTAATAGTTCACTGGGAACTTTTAGTTTTCCATTTACAGCAAGTTTTTAAAATATGACTAAAAAAAGTATAATAGTAATTTTTACTATAGTTATCTTAATATTTGGCAGTGGTTTTTTAGTAAAGATTTTTACAGTCAAAGATATATATAAAATGCAGGACAAAGAAATTATAAATGTTTTAAAAAAAAATAGTAATTCAAATAATTTTATAAAAAAATATCCTGATTTTAAAATTGAAAAAAAAGAAATTTTAACAAAACAAGGCATTATAGTTGCTAAAGATGCTCAAGATTTTAAAGAAGTTTATCAAAATTTAGAACTGGATGATAAAAGATATTTAAAAATTGATTTAGTAAATGCAAATAATAGTAGTGGCTTAATTGCGGTTTTAGATTTTAAAAAAAATCAGATAATAAAAGTTTTTGATGTCCTTATATTAGAGTCAAAATAAAATGAATAAAAATCAAGTAAAACAAAGAATAGAAAAATTAAAAGAACTGATAAATTATCATAGGCATCTTTATCATGTAAAAGATGAGCAAGAAATATCAGACTCTGCATTAGACTCTCTTAAAAAAGAGCTTTTTGATTTAGAGCTTTTGCACCCAGAATTTGTAACTAAAGACTCACCCACACAAAGAATTGGAGGCACACCTTTAAAGGATTTTAAAAAAGTAAAACACTCACAAAGAATGTTGTCTTTTAACGATGCCTTTTCAAAAGAAGATATGAATGATTGGTTAGAAAGAATTTGTAAATTATTAACTGAAGATGAAAAAAAGAAAGTAGATTTTTATTGTGAATTAAAAATTGATGGTTTGGCTATTGAGTTAATTTATGAAAATGGATTTTTTAAAACAGGAGCTACAAGAGGGGATGGATTTGTGGGTGAAGATATAACTGAAAATTTAAAAACTGTGGAAGCTATTCCTCTTTCACTACCAACTACAAACTACTTACTACAAAATAGGCTTATTGTACGGGGCGAGGTTTTTATAACCAAAAAAGAATTTGCACAGATGAATAAAATTCAGCAGGAAAAAGGCTTGCCGTTGTATGCAAACCCAAGAAATGTGGCAGCAGGATCTGTAAGACAGTTGGATTCAAAAATTACTGCCAAAAGAAAATTAGACTCTTTTATTTATGATTTGGTTACACCTGCCCGCAATGCTTTGCATAGCGATGCAGGCGGGGATTTTGGTATTTTTACGCACGAGCAAAAACATAAAATTTTAAAAGATTTAGGTTTTAAAACTAGCTCTCACAATAAATATTGCAAAAACATAAAAGAGGTTTTTGATTTTTATGAAGTTTGTCAAAAAATTAGAGAAAAATTAGAGTATGAAATTGATGGTATGGTGGTAATAATAAACAATAATGAAATTTTTGAAAAATTGGGCGTGGTTGGAAAAGCTCCGCGTGGAGCTGTAGCTTTTAAATTTCCTCAAGCACAAGCAGTAAGTAAAGTTTTAGATATTAAAATTCAAGTTGGTAGAACTGGTGCCATGACTCCTGTGGCAGTTTTAGAGCCAGTACAAATTACTGGCATTACTGTAAGTCGTGCCACACTGCACAATGAAGATGAAATTAAAAGACTTGGTTTAAAAATTGGAGACAGTGTTATTGTTGGAAGGGCGGGGGATGTGATACCAGACATTATAAAAGTTTTGCCAGAATTAAGAAATGGAAAAGAAAAATTTTTTCATATGCCAGAATTTTGTCCATCATGTCAAACCAAATTAAAAAAAACAGAATTAGGGGTTGTCTGGATTTGTCCAAATAATAATTGCTTTGCTAGGAAAAAAAGAAATTTTTATCATTTTGTTTCAAAGTCTGCATTTGATATTGATGGTTTGGGTCCAAAGATTATTGATAGATTATTAGAAGAAGGTTTAATTTCTGACCCTGCAGATTTATTTGAATTAAAAGAGGGTGATTTAGCTTTGCTGGAAAGATTTGCAGAAAAATCTGCAGAAAATTTGGTAAACTCAATTTCACATAAAAAAGAAATTACTTTACCAAGGTTTATTTATGCACTTGGAATTAGAAATGTTGGTTATGAAACAGCTATTGATTTGGCAAGTAATTTTAAAACTATTGAAAAATTAAAAGACGCAAAACTGGAAGATTTTGATCAAATTTTAAATATTGGGCCAGTGGTAGCAGTTTCAATTTTTGAGTGGTTTAATAAAAAAGATAATATAAAATTTTTAGATAAGCTTGAAAAACAAGGTGTAAAAATTAAACACTACTCACTACTCACTATCAACTACTCACTAGCCGGCAAGACTTTTGTGTTAACTGGAAGCTTAACCTCAATGTCTCGCGATTTAGCAAAAGACAAAATTAGAGAACTTGGTGGAAATATTTCGGAATCAGTGTCTAAAAAAACAGATTATTTGGTGGCTGGCAGTGAAGCTGGGTCAAAGTTAAGTAAAGCCCAAGATCTTGGCATTAAAATTTTAAATGAAGATGAATTTTTAAAATTAATAACTTAAAACCACTTTTAAATTAGGTGGTTTTTTGGTATAGTAAAAATGCGAATTTAAAATGAACAAGAATTTTTAAATCTACTAAAATAAAATTATGGGATTTATTACAAATCATTTAAGAAAATTGGATTGGAGCATGATTGTTTCAGCTGTTTTAATTGTGGTCTTTGGTTTGGTTGCCATTTATAGCGCTGGGCTTGCTAAGGGAGACTATTTAAACTTTGAAAAACAAATTGTATTTTTTATTGTTGGTTTTTCTTTAATGATTTTAATTAGCTTTTTTGATTATAGAAATTTAAAAAGTAATTCTTATTTTATTTTGTTTTTTTATTTTTTGTGTCTTTTATTATTAGCTGGCTTACATTTTTTTGCGCCAGATATTAGGGGAACTCGTGGTTGGTACAAAATTGGAATTTTGAGTTTTGATCCAATAGAGTTAACAAAAATTGTTTTAGTAATTTTGTTGGCAAAATATTTTTCAATGCGCCATGTGGAAATGTATAAATTTAGGCATATTATTTTTTCCGGAATTTATGTTTTTTTAGCTGCTATTTTAGTTTTTATAAAACCAGATTTAGGAGGAACCATGGTTTTAGTTTCCATTTGGATTGGAATTTTATTAATTTCTGGAATTAAAATTAAACATTTTATAATTTTATTTTTATGTTTTATGTTGGCATCAGGATTGGCATGGGGTTTTGTTTTAAAGCCTTATCAAAGAGATAGGGTTATTTCTTTTGTTTTTCCTTATGATCCTTTAGGAGGATCTTGGAGCCAAACGCAAGCTAAAATTGCAGTTGGGTCAGGACAAATTTTTGGACAAGGAGTTGGTAATGGATCTCAAGTGCAGTATGGATTTTTGCCAGAACCGCATACAGATTTTATTTTTTCAGTTTTAGCTGAAGAATGGGGCTTACTTGGTGTTTTAGCATTTTTTATTTTATATATTAATTTAGTTTATAGAGTTTTTAAAATTGCCATTACTTCTGATTCAAATTTTCCACGGCTTTTTGCTTCGGGCTTTGCAGTAATTTTAATTTGTCAGTTTATAATTAATATTGGAATGAATTTAAGTATGCTTCCTGTGGTTGGTATTTATTTGCCTTTTGTAAGTTATGGAGGGAGTGGTTTAATTGGTAATTTTTTATTTTTAGGAATTTTACAAAGCATTAAAACAAGGAAATAAAAATTTTGTGTGGTAAAATAAATTTATGCAAGACTCACAAATTGAAGATATAAAAAATAAACTTAATGTGGTTGATGTGGTAGGAAGTTATATTAAGTTGACTAAAACCGGGGTGAACTACCGCGGGGTTTGTCCTTTTCATAAAGAAAAATCACCATCGTTTTTTGTTAGCCCAAGTCGGCAAATGTGGCATTGTTTTGGTTGTAGTGCTGGGCATTCAATTTTTGATTTTGTAATGAAAATTGAAGGAATTGAATTTGGTGATGCATTAAGAATTTTAGCCAATAAAGCAGGCGTACAATTGAAAAAAGAAAATGTTCAATTAAAAACTGAAAGGCAAAGGCTTTATGAAGTTTGTGATTTGGCATGCAGTTTTTTTGAAAAACAACTGGAAGCCAGCGCTATTGGAAAAGAAGCCAAAGAATATTTACTTAAAAGGGGCATTACAGACCTTAGTATTAAAAAGTGGCGTTTAGGTTATTCGCCAGACACTTGGAATTCATTGTCAGATTTTTTAGTAAGTAAAGGTTATGAAAGATTAGAAATTGTTAAAGCTGGATTGGCGGTAGAAAAGCCTGGCAAAAATGATTCTTATGATAGATTTCGCGGTAGGATTATATTCCCAATTTTTGATGCTAATTCTCAGGTGCTTGGTTTTGGGGCCAGAGTCTTTAAGGTAGCAAATGAAAAGGAGGTTGCTAAATATATTAACTCTCCACAAACATTGCTTTATGATAAAAGCAATGTTTTATATGGCTTAAACAATGCTAAAATTGCAGTAAGAAAAAGTAATCAAATTATTTTAACTGAAGGCTATACCGATGTAATAATGAGTCATCAAGCAGGTTTTGAAAATACTGTGGCCACGAGCGGAACTGCTTTAACTTTGCAACATTTAATAATTTTAAAAAGATACACAGATAACTTGGTTTTAGCTTTTGACATGGACGCGGCTGGGCAAAATGCCACAAGTCGTGGAATTGATTTAGCGCAGGAAAAAGGTTTTAATATTAAAGTCATAGAAACTTATGGAGCTAAAGATCCTGCAGATATTATTTTAGAAGCACCAATTAAATGGCAAGAGGTTTTAGAAAAAGCCAAGTCAATTATGGATTATTATTTTGATTCAGCTTTTTTAAAAAATGATAAAACTAAACCAGAAGGTAAAAAAGAAATTGCTAAAATTATTTTGCCAATAATAAAAAGATTACAAAATAAAATTGAGCAAGCACACTGGGTTTCAAAATTAGCTGGAAAATTAGGTGTGACAGATGCTGTAATTTTAGAGGAGTTAGAAAAAGTAAAAATAATTCTCCAACAAAAGCAACAATCAGAAATACAAACAGGGCCAGAAAATTTATTGGAAAA
Source organism: Candidatus Staskawiczbacteria bacterium (assembly GCA_903913175.1). Lineage (GTDB taxonomy): Bacteria > Patescibacteriota > Minisyncoccia > Minisyncoccales > Staskawiczbacteraceae > XYB1-FULL-32-11. Next base: position 2,813 of record CAIWKF010000021.1, on the reverse strand, counting down.
TAATATATGGAATAATAATTCTTCATCTACAGTTGTGTCTGGAACATTGCTTGGGAGAGCAAAACTTTTAGAGGAAAAAATTATTTCTTTATTAGTTAAAGATCCAGACAATGTAGACTTAATCAAGGAAGAGTACAATGTTTTGCTTTCTTTGGGCACAAAAAAACTTATTGAAGACATTAAAATTACTAGAAAACTTAAAATACCAACAGATGATGTGGGCAATGTAATCAAAATTTCTAAAGAAGCTAAAACTTTTTTAGATGTAATTGCCTTAAAGCAGGAGGTAGAACAACAACAAAACATGCCAAAAGTTGCTGAATCATCTTTTTCTGAAAGTTATAGTGGTTTAGAAAAAAATGTAAAACCTGTTTCTGAAAGCTATGGCGAGACAAAGGATGATGACAAAAATGAAATTTTGTTGTGTTTAAAACACTTAAAAGATTTAGAGCTTAAAAATAAGCGCACAAATCTTACTATGGCCATTAAAAGCGCTGAGGAAGATGGCAACCATCAAAAAACTGAAGAATTAATGCAAGAGTATAACAAACTTAACAAAGAAATTTAAAGTTGACTTTAAATAAAATTTTTGGTATTGTTAAGTCGTATAATATTATGATAAGAGAATTTACAGCTATATATAAAAAAAGTGGTGTCTGGTATTCTGGCTGGATAGAAGAAATTCCTGGCGTAAACACTCAGGGTAAAACTCTTAAAGAAGTTAAAGAAAACTTAAAAGAGGCGCTTTTGCTTATTTTAGAAACTAACAAATTTATTACTCAAAAAGAAATTAAGGGTAAAGTTATCAAGGAGCCACTTTTAGTTTGCACTGAATAGACCTAAGAGTCAATTCTAAAAAATGAAGAGGAATGATTTTATTAGACATATTCAACAGCAGGGTTGTGTATTTTTAAGAGAAGGCGCAAAGCATAGCGTGTTTTTTAATGTAAAAAACAATAGAGCTTCAACTGTGCCTAGGCACAATGAGATAAATTCCTTTCTAGTCAAGAAAATTTGTAAAGATTTAGACATAATCAATCCAAATAAAAAGTAAAAAATTTTATGGTAAAAAAATCTAAAAAAGCAAAGGCAAGAAAACTGCCAAAAGTTAAGGTAGTTAAAAGTAAAAAGAAAGTTAAAAAAACTGCTAAGAAAATTCAGAAAGTAAAAAAGATAAAAAAGGCTAAAAAAACCAAAGAGGAAAAAGTTATAAAACTTTCAAAAGCAGAAAAACAACAACTAATAAATACTCTTATTAAAAAAGGTGAGGAGCGTGGTTTTGTGACAACTGCAGAAATTTTAGACTCAATGCCAGATATTGAAAGAAATGTTGAAGAGCTGGAAGAAATTTATGAAAACTTTAGACAAAAAGGAGTAGAAATTAAAGAAGCTAGAGAATATTTACAAATTCAAAGCAAAAAGGACAAAAACGCTAAAAAAGTTATTTTAGGAAAAATTGACCCAATACAAATGTATTTAAAAGAAATTGGAAGATCTGGATTTTTGCTTGCCAGAGAAGAAAAAGAACTTGCTCGACGAATTGAGTCTGGAGATGAAGAAGCTAAAAATAAACTAGCTTTGGCAAACTTAAGATTAGTTGTTTCTATTGCTAAAAAATATGTTGGCCGTTCTCCTAATTTAACCTTGCTTGACTTAATCCAAGAAGGAAATTTAGGACTATTTAAAGCTGTTAAAAAATTTGACTGGAGAAAAGGATATAAATTTTCAACTTACGCCACTTGGTGGATTAGACAATCTATTACTCGTGCTTTGGCTGATCAGGCCCGTACAATTCGTATTCCAGTGCATATGATTGAAACCATTTCTAAATATACTAAAGCCAGGAAGGGACTTTTACAAGAATTGGGCAGAGAACCATTGGCTGAAGAAATTGCTGCTGAAATGGGTCTTGAAGTAGACAAAGTTTATCATATTAGAAAAATAGCCCAAAAAGCAGTTTCTTTAGAAACTCCAGTTGGAGAAGATAAAGATAAACAAGATAGTGTTTTAGCAGAGTTTATTAAAGATGATAAAACAATTGCTCCAAACACCGAAGCTTCTCGTAACCTTTTAAAAGAAAGGTTAACTGAAATTTCTAGCGAATTAACTCCAAGAGAACTAAAAATTTTAGGAATGAGGTTTGGCTTAGATGATGGTGTAATGCATACGCTTGAAGAAACAGGAGAAGAGTTTGGGGTAACCCGCGAAAGAATTAGACAAATTCAAGCGAAAGCCTTAGAAAAATTAAGAAGACATAAAGAACTTAAAAAAGTTAAAGACTATTATTAGGTTGTAGTTTGTAGAAAATAGTTTGTAGAAAAAAAACGAGCCTTTGGCTCGTTTTTGCTTGCGAAATTTTTTGTAAAGAAAAAGGACAACACTACGATGAATGTTGCCCCCTTGTTGTTTCCACCGAGGGTAAAAATTTTTTTGGCGGAAACAACGACAAGATGAAAGAACAAATAAGTGCAAGATGCTTTAGTCAGTCGAACTTCTTTTTTGAAGCATAATCGCTTCAATGCTGGGCACGGACGCCTCAAGCCATTTTTGGTCTAAAGAAGTTTTTAACCTCTAAAACATCAAGGTGGCCAAAGTAGCCACAACTTCGCTATTTCTATGGCATAATACCTCCTTTCGGGGATGCAATGCCAAGAAGCAAAGATATTATTAGTTTATCATATAATGGGTATTTGTCAATGATTGCGGGGTATTGAATTTTATATTAAATTATTATAAGATAAAAAATTATGGAAGAAATATCTTTAAAAGCTCAAGAGCTTTTTTCTATTTATGGGTTTGGAATGACTAATAGT
>CAIWKF010000020.1 GCA_903913175.1 Candidatus Staskawiczbacteria bacterium | reverse complement strand
TATTTACTAAAATATTTGGTGATCCAAATGAAAAATTTATAAAATCTTTAGCGCCCGTTGTGGAAAAAATAAATGCTTTTGAACCAGAGCTTCAGAAATTTTCAGCCGAACAAATTAAAGAAAAAACAAAAGAATTTAAACAAAGGCTTGCCACAAAAAACCCAAATGGTAGAACAGGGGAAACCTTGGAAGATATTCTTCCTGAAGCTTTTGCATTGGTTAGAGAAGCTGGGAAAAGGACTTTAAACCAAAGACATTTTGATAGTCAATTAATTGGTGGGATAGTCTTGCATCAAGGGAAAATTACTGAAATGCGAACTGGTGAGGGTAAAACCCTGTCTGCCACTTTGCCTGCGTATTTGAACGCTTTAGAGGGCAATGGAGTGCATATAATAACAGTTAATGACTATTTAGCTAAAAGAGATATGGTTTGGATGGGTCAAATATATTCTGCACTTGGCTTAACTGCTGGTTGTGTAACAAATGAAGGTGGGTTTGTATATGATGAAAACTATAAAAATGAAACAAATCTTGATAAGGAGCGCGACATAGTTGGGGGATTTAAAATTGTGGAAAATTTTTTAAAACCTGTTAACAAAAAAGAAGCATATTTGGCAGATATTACTTATGGAACAAATAATGAATTTGGTTTTGATTATTTAAGAGATAATATGGTTTTTGATTTGTCACAAAAAGTTCAAAGAACATTTAATTTTGCAATTGTGGATGAAGTTGATTCAATATTAATTGATGAGGCTAGGGTGCCATTAATTATTTCTGGACAGGCAGAAGAGGCCACAGAGAAATATTTTCAGTTTGCAAAAGTTGTGGAAAATTTACAAAAAGATATAGATTATACATTAGATGAAAAATTAAAAGCTGTAACTTTTACTGAAGAAGGCCAAAATAAAATTGTAACAAAACTTGGTCAAGATCCTTGGCAAGATAATGATATTTCTGCCACCCATCAATTAGAATCTGCTTTAAAGGCTAAAACTTTATTTTTAAAAGATAGAGATTATGTAGTTAAAGGAGATGAAATTTTAATTATTGATGAATTCACAGGAAGAATTTTACCTGGCAGGCGATGGTCTTCGGGTTTACATCAAGCAGTAGAAGCTAAAGAAAGGGTAAGAGTTCAGCCAGAATCTGTAACTATGGCAACAATTACTTTTCAAAATTATTTTAGAATGTATAAAAAATTAGCTGGGATGACTGGAACTGCTTTAACTTCAGCAGAAGAATTTGATAAGGTTTATAAATTAGAATCTGTAGTTGTGCCAACAAATAAACCAGCAATTAGAAAAGATTTAGCTGATAAAATATATAAAACTGAAGCTGGAAAATTTAAATCTGTGGTAGCAGAAATTAAAGAGTTAAACATTAAAGGCCAACCAATTTTAGTAGGAACAAGATCTGTAGAAAAGAATGAATATTTGGGAAAGTTACTTGATATTGAAGGGGTAAAGCACGAAATTTTAAATGCAAAAAATCATCAAAGAGAAGGAGAAATTATTGCTCAAGCTGGTAAAAGAGGAGCAGTAACTATTGCAACCAATATGGCTGGGCGTGGTGTGGATATTATTTTAGGTGGAAACCCAACCACCAAAGAAGAGAGTGATCAAGTTAAAAATCTTGGAGGATTGCATGTTATTGGTACAGAGCGTCACGAAGCTAGAAGAATTGACAACCAATTACGCGGAAGATCTGGTAGACAGGGCGATACTGGGTCTACTCAATTTTTTGTTTCTTTAGAAGATGATTTGATGAGAATTTTTGGAGGAGATAAAATTAAATCTTTAATGACAACTTTAAATATTCCAGAAGATGAAGCCATTCAAATGAATATGATTTCTGGACTTTTAGAAAGTGCACAAACAAAAATTGAAGGATTTAATTTTGATGCCAGGCATCATTTATTGGAATATGATGATGTTATAAACAAGCATCGAGATATTATTTATAAAAAAAGGAATGAGTTTCTTTTATTGTCTAAAGATAATAATTTAAAACCACAGATTTTAGAAATTATTAAAAAATCTGGATTTACAGAAAATGATTATAACAAAAAAGAAGAGGAGATTGGTCAGGAAAATATGAGGAATGTGGAAAAATTTATTTGCTTAAAAGTTTTAGATACTTTATGGCAAGAACATTTAACTAATATGGACCACTTGCGTGATTCTGTAAGATTGCAAGCTTATGCTAATAAAGATCCGTTGGTGGAATATAAAAATGAGGGGCACAGATTGTTTTCGCAATTATTAAAAGAAATTGAAATTACTATTGTTAACAACATTTTAAGTGCAGGCATACAAAAGACAAATGAACCTGCTAACATTGCTACGCAGAGAGCTTTAGGCGGAGTTGGAAGAAATGATTTTTGTCCATGTGGTTCTGAAAAAAAATGGAAAAAGTGTGGGGAATTAAACACTCAAGAACACAAAGATTTTATGGCAAAAAAATAGATTGAAAATTTATAAAAGAAAACCCCGAATGCTGGGCACTCAGGGTTATAGGTGAATTCAGTTCTATTTTAAGGAGCTAGATTCTATTGATAGGCGGACGCTCATTACCAAGTAGTTAATTTCACTTGGTGTTGATATTAATGGGCCGGCCCCTACAATATCAAACAATCCGGCCCCACAGGCTTGCGCTTCGGGCGTTATGGCGGAGCATAAATTTTTAGCCTCTCTCTCCACCGCAAGCTTTATTCTACATTGGAAGACCTTATCGGTCTCCATAAGCCTTCGAAAGCGTCGAAGTCTCTCATGAAAATCGTCATCCTGTTTTTCTCTGTTTGAAAAGTGTGACACCAAACTCTCCTTTTTGTAAATTGCGAAACAACTTTAACACTAAAAAAATGTTAACATAATAT
>CAIWKF010000019.1 GCA_903913175.1 Candidatus Staskawiczbacteria bacterium | reverse complement strand
CGCATCAGCCTCCCTCATTTTATGGAGGTCTTTTCTCATTGTTTTTACTTCTGCTCTTTGTAAAAACTCTTTTGCTTGTAACTCTTCATCGTTTGATGCCATAAATATTATAATTTATCTTTATTTATATAATCTTACCAAAACCCCTCAATTATCACAAGGCCTGTAACTAAAAACGGGCCCATTACCCGTTTTTAAAAATCTATTTCTTTGGTTTAAAGCCTGCGTCAATGGCTGACAAGTTTATGCGGCCTTTTTCATCAATAGAAATTACTTTAACTGGAATTTTGTCGCCTTCATTTACAACATCTTCCACTTTATCAATTTTTTTGGCTACAAATTTTGAAATATGAACCATGCCACTTTGACCTGGCAAAATGTCCACAAATGCACCAAAGTCCATAATTTTTCTTACCACACCTTCAAAAGTTTCACCAATTGTTACTTCTCTAACAATGTTTTTAATTATATTTATGGCTTTGTCCACATCTTCTTGATTTTGACCTGTAACAGAAACCACGCCAGAATCTTCAATATCAATTTGAATCCCATTACAATCTTCAATAATTTTGTTAATAATACTTCCTTTTGGTCCAACTACTTCTCCAATTTTAGCAGGATTTATTTTAATGGAAGCAATTTTAGGCGCATAAATAGATAAGGATTTTCTTGGAGAGGCAATAGTTTTTTCCATAACTTCTAAAATTTTGTATCTGGTATTTTTGGCTTTTTCTAAAGCTTCTTTAATTATTTCTATACCAATACCATCAATTTTAGTATCCATTTGAACTGCGGTAATTCCAGTTTTAGTTCCTGCCACTTTAAAATCCATATCACCATAATGATCTTCTGGGCCTTGAATGTCTGTAAGTAATTTATATTTTCCTGTTTTTTCATCATGAGCCAAGCCAATAGAAATACCAGCCACTGGTGCTTTAATTGGTACTCCAGCGTCCATTAAAGCTAAACAAGAGGCACATGTTGAAGCCATAGAGGTGGAACCATTACTAGACATAACTTCAGACACAATTCTTATAGTATAAGGAAAAATCTCAGGATCTGGAATAACAGCCAGCAAAGCTTTTTCAGCTAAATTACCGTGGCCAATTTCTCTTCTTTTTGGTCCACGCATAAAACCAACCTCTCCTGTTGAATATGGAGGAAAATTATAGTGATGCAAAAATCTTTTTTTACCCACAAATTCCATACCCTCTAAGGTTTGTTGGTCTGCTGGACCGCCCAAAGTTAAAATTGAAAGCACGCGGGTTAGGCCCCTTTTAAATACACCCGTGCCATGAGTTCTTGGTAAAACACTTACTTCAGCAGATAAATTTCTAACTTCATCTAAGCCTCTAAAATCTGGTCTTTGGTCTTTATCTAAAATGTTTCTAATAATAATTCTTTCCATTTCTTTTTCAAAAAATGGCATAACTTGTTTGGTTTTACCCTCTTTTGGGTATTTTGCTTCAATGTGTTTTATTAACTCTTGTTTTAAAACTTCTGTCTCACCCAAGTTTTTTTCTCCGGGCTTGGCAAAAGTTACAGCTTTGTCTAATTTGTCACCCAAAAATTCTTGCATTTCTTTTTCCATTTCTGTATTTACCGCAGGCTCAAATTTTATTTTTTCCTTACCAATTTTTTTAGTTGCGTCTTTTTGAAAATCAATAAGTTTTTTTAAATCTTTTAAAACAAGCTCTGTGGCAGAAATAAAATCTGCTTCAGGTGCTTCTTTGGCCCCCATTTCAATCATATTAATTAAAATATTTTTCTTTTCATCTTCAATAGCTGCTAAAGTTAAATCAAAATCTCCCTCTGTTCTTTCAATATAACTTGGGTTTATAATCCATTCATTATTTTTTCTACCAATTCTAATGGCGCCCACTGGACCATTCCAAGGTATTTCAGAAATTGATAAAGCAAAACTGGCTGCAACTAAACCTAAAATATCTGGGTCGTTTTCTCCATCCCAACATAAACAAGTAACGACTACTTGTACTTCTCTTTTAAAATCTTTTGGAAAGCGTGGTCTTATGGCGCGATCAATCATTCTGCCAGTTAAAATTGATTCATCGGTTGGTCTGCCTTCTCTTTTCATAAAGCGTGAACCAAAAATTCTGCCAGCAGCATAAAACTTTTCCTCGTACTCTACAGTTAAAGGAAAATAATCCATATCATCTATATTTTTGTTTGACATTACCACATTGGCAATAACTTCTGTTTCACCGTAAGAAACCAAACAAGAACCAGAAGACTGGGGTGTCCAGTCGGTGGTTTTTACTTTTAAGGTTTTGCCCCCAATTTCTAGCTCAAAAACTTCTTTTTCCATATAATTTAAATTCCAAATTTCAAGCACTAAATTCCAAACAAATTTCAATTTTCAAAATCCAAAAATATTTGAACTTTGAGAACTGCGTTTATTTGGGATTTACTTTGTAATTTGTAATTTTTTATTTTAATAAGAATTTTGGAAGACCCAAGTCCATGTCTATAAATTCGTCAGCTACTTCTTTAAGTTTAGCAGAAGTGGTTCTACCAAAAGCCATAACTTCTACTCGCCTGCCTTGGTTTTTTAAATACTCAACTAAAGGAATAAAATCACCATCACCAGAAACTAAAACAATTACATCTAGCCCCTGAGAAGTTCTTATGGCATCTATAACAATGCCCACATCCCAGTCAGCTTTTTTAGCACCACCATAAAATTCTTGTAAGTCTCTGACGCGGGTTTCAATTCCCAGCTTGGTTAAAGCATCAAAAAACGGCTTTTCTTCGCCGGTTTTTGTACGAACCACATAACCAAAAGCTCTAATAAATTTTCTTCCAGAAACTGCTTGTTTTAAAACTTCACCAAAATTAACTCGCGCTTGGTATAAATGCTTGGCTGAGTGATATAAATTTTGAACATCAATTAGAACCTCTACTCTTTGCTCTTTTGGTTTTTGTAAACTCATTTTATAAAATTATCTAACTATTTTTTAAGACCAACTTTTTTGATTATTGCACTATATCGTTTTTCGTCTTCTTTTTTTAAATAAGTCAAAAGTTTTTTTCTTTTTACTACCATTCTTACCAAGCCTCTTTTTGAATGATTATCTTTAGGATTTTTCTTTAAATGTAAAACCAAAACATCAATTTCTTTTGAAAGCAAACCAATTTGCACATCAGCAGAACCTGTGTCTTTTTCATTTATACTATTATCTTTGATTATTTTTTCTTTTTGTTTTTTATCTAGTACCATTATTTTTTCGCCTTATGGCGTATGTTTAATTTATAATATAGCCATTATATTACATTTCTTTGATTTTGTAAAGGGTTTACATTGAACGGGGTCGAAGTGTGCCCCCACTCAGAATCGGACTGAGATAGACTGCTTAAGAGGCAGCTACTTTACCATTAAGTTATGGGGGCAAAATTAAATATTAACGGCTCGGGATATTTCTTTGAGTTTTTTCCATTTATTTTGAACCTTTTCCGTTTTAGTACTCGTTTCTTTTAATACTACCTTTATCCATCCAAAAATTTTATGTCTAAAATCGGTACCCCTTCTAGGAGTTAATTTTATAGTGCCATAATAAAGATTATTTGTTTTATAATTTTTACTTAGTGGCTTTATAAAACTTTTTCCAAAATTTTGCAATGGTATGCCCGTTAAATCAGACCAGAAATTTTTAATTTTTCTTTCGTTTTG
>CAIWKF010000018.1 GCA_903913175.1 Candidatus Staskawiczbacteria bacterium | reverse complement strand
TAAATCTTCTTTCTTCACTCCCTCAAGCACTGAAATATTGGCCAGTAATTCCAAAGCTGCAAAAGCATAAGGCCTGGAATCCAAAGCAATCTGCTGAGATTTTCTCATTTTTGTAGCTGAAACCAGCTCCATTGCTTTGGTAATTTTGTTTATATTCCCAACTGATTTTAATCTTTTCTTTATATTCTGCGGTGACTCCATATTAAAAAATTTTTTACTTTGTGGATTCAACGAACGAGGCGATAATAACTTTAAGCTGTTCTTCAAGTTCTGGAGTGATTTGGCGTTCAGATTTTAATTTTGCTACAAATTCTTTGTGCAGTCCATCAAGATATTCAATAAATTTCTTTTCAATCTGCACCATATCTTCCGGTTTAAAGCTGTTAAAATAATCATTTAAAGCTGCATACAAAACTATAACTTGTTTTTCAAAGCTTATTGGAGCTTGATCTGACTGCTTTAAAATTTCTGTTACAATCCTTCCCTTTGTAATCCTCTGTTTTGTTGTATCGTCTACGTCAGAAGCAAACTGCACAAAGGTTTGTAATTCACGAAATTGAGCTAATTCAAGCCTCAATTTTCCAGCCACTTTTTTCATGGCTTTGGTTTGGGCAGCTCCCCCCACGCGAGAAACTGAAAGTCCAGCATTTACAGCAGGACGCATACCTTGATAAAATAAATCTGACTCCAAATAAATTTGCCCATCTGTAATAGAAATCACATTAGTTGGAATATATGCAGTTACATCCCCCAATTGCGTTTCAATAATTGGTAAAGCAGTCAAGCTGCCTCCACCCTTAGCTTTACTTAATTTAGCAGCACGCTCAAGTAAGCGAGAATGCAAATAAAATACATCGCCTGGATAAGCTTCTCTTCCAGGTGGCCTTCGTAAAAGTAAAGAGATCTGTCTATATGACCAGGCATGTTTTGATAAATCGTCATAAACCACCACTGCATCTTTGCCATTGTCACGGAAAAACTCTCCAACTGCAGCTCCAGCAAATGGTGCTAAATACCAAAATGCAGCAGGGCTGGAAGCGCTTGCTGAAACCACAATTGTATAAGGTAAAGCATTATTATTTTTTAGTGTTTCTACAATTTTAGCCACTTTACTTTCTTTTTGACCAATAGCCACATAAATACAAATAGGAGGATTTTTTGAATCAAATTGTTGGTTTATTATCATATCCAGCGCCACTGCGGTTTTCCCAGTTCCACGATCACCAATAATAAGCTCTCTCTGACCCCTACCAATTGGAATCATGGCATCAATAGCTTTTGTTCCTGTGTGAAGTGGAGTATCCACGCCCTCTCTGTCTAAAACACCTGGAGCATCTTTTTCCAAAAAATTATATTGAATTTTATCAGCCTTGGCAAATAATGGTCCTTTGCCATCTAAAGGGTTTCCCAAAGGATCAATAACCCGACCCAAAAGTTCGTTTCCCACAGGTAAACTTAAAAGTTGTTTTGTACGTTTTACGGTTTGACCAGATTTTATCAAGTCAGAACTTCCTAAAACCAAAGCTCCCACAGAATCTTCTTCCAAATTAAGAGCAACAGCCTTAACTTTTCCATGTTCAGTTTCTACTTCTAAAACTTCTTGGCTTTGCACATTTGCCAAACCAGAAAGTTTTAAAATGCCGTCCCCTACTTCCACAACAGTACCAATTTCCTCCCACTTTGTGTCGGTTTTATGACCCTCAATTGATTGCTTAATTTTTTCTAAAATATCGTAACTCATTTTGCTAATTCTAAATTTAAAATTTTAAATTTTAATTGAATGTCTTAATTTTTAAATTTTTAAAATTTTTCATTTAAAATTCATTTAAAATTTAGAATTTAAAATTGAAAATTATTATGTTATCTCTTGCAATTTTTTAAATAGTGACATATCCAGCTGTTTTTCTTGGTTTACAATAATCTTTA
>CAIWKF010000017.1 GCA_903913175.1 Candidatus Staskawiczbacteria bacterium | reverse complement strand
TTAACTACTTCAATAATATATTTTCAGCATTGATCGCTTATAATTTTGCAGAAAAAAAGCCTTCATTCTCTTATAAAACGGTGTACTATTTTTACAGAAAATGGTGTAAATTAAGCGTTTTTCGAATGATGTTTGAAACCTATCTTGAAATTCCAAAAAACAAGTTAGATACTGAGAAATTGAAGCTCGATGGCACTCATAGTTTAGTGAAAAAAATCAGCAGAAAGTTTAGGTTATCAATTTAGAAAAAAAGGAAAAACTTCCAATGTTTTAATAATGACCGATGGCAGAGGAATCCCTATCGCAATTGGTTCTGTCCTGAAAGGAAATCATAATGATTTACATCAAATAGTACCACAGTTTTCAAAAATGATAAAAGAACTTAACAAGCGAAATATTTATGTTCAAAACAGCATCTTAAATGCAGACAAAGGTTCTGATAGTAAAAAGTTTAGAAGAGCTGTTATAAGAAGAAAAATGCAACCAAACATAAAAGAAAATCTCAGAAACCGAAAAACTAAAAAGAGAGGAAAAAAGCGTTTTCATAATGCTCAAATTTATAAAACCAGATTCGTAAATGAAAGATGTTTTGCTTGGATTGATAGTTTTAGAACATTATTAATAAGGTTTGACTCCCTTGATAAATCCTGGTTAAATTGGCATTATCTAGCTTGTGCATTGATACTGCTAAAAGTTTAAATGAGCTTAATCAAAAAACATTTACAAAAATGACACTATCCTAAAAAGTGTGTAAGTTTAAAAATATAGGGGTTTGACTTTTTAATTAAAGTTGAACCCTTTTTTCAAATATAGTTAAGAACTGGTTGAGGATTAATCCCCAGTTTTGGATTGGCATTGACCATTTTTTGGTTGCTTCTCTCAACGCCAAATATACAGATTTTAAAACAGCTTCATCCGTTGGGAATGACAATTTATTTTTGGTGTATTTTCTGATTTTTCCATTTAGATTTTCAATCAAATTCGTGGTGTAAATTATTTTTCTGATTTCTAAAGGAAAGTCAAAGAATACGGTAAGTTCCTCCCAATTTTCTTCCCAGGATTTAATGGCGTATGGATATTTATGATTCCATTTTTTAGAAAAATCTTCTAACGATGCTTTGGCCGCTTCTTTAGTTGGAGCATTGTAAATAAGCTTCATATCTGCTGAAAATTCCTTTTTATCTTTCCAAACTACATAGCGTGCCGAATTGCGGATTTGATGTACTACACAGATTTGGGTTTGAGATTCTGGGAATACATTTTTGATGGTTTGAGTAAAACCATTTAGGTTATCAGTAGCTGTAATGAGTATATCTTCAACTCCTCTAGCTTTTAAATCCGTTAGAACACCAAGCCAAAAACTAGCACTTTCATTCTTTCCTAACCACATTCCGAGTACTTCTTTCTTGCCTTCTCGGTTGAGTCCAACGGCTAAATAGATGGTTTTGTTGATTATTTTTGAGTTTTCACGAACTTTAAAAACAATGCCATCCATCCAAACTATGAGATAAACAGCTTCTAAAGGTCTATTTTGCCAAGCAATAATATCACTCGAAACGGTGTCAGTTATCCTAGAAATAGTACTGGTAGAAACCTCAAAATTATAGACTTCTCTAATTTGCTCTTCGATGTCGCTATTGCTCATTCCTTTGGCATAAAGAGAGATAATTACATTCTCTAAACCATCGAGCATATTTTGTCTTTTGGGTACAATTATAGGATTAAATGATGCCTCTCGATCTCTTGGAACTTGAATCTCGGATTCTCCAAATGAGGTTTTTATTTTCTTGTTCGAAAAGCCATTGCGAGCATTGGATTTTGTAGTCTTTTCGTGCTTATCGTAGCCCAAATGGGCGTCTAATTCGCCTTCTAGCATTTTCTCGATTCCTCGCTTTTGTAGTTGTGCTAAGAAGCCATAAAGGTCCTCGCCTGTTTTGAATTGCTTTAAAAATTCATCCGATAATAAATCTTCTTTTTTCATAAGACTGTGTAAAATTTAAAATTAAACAAAAAAATAATGGGGTTTTAAAACCCCATTATTTTTTCTACTTACACAGTTTATGGTATAGTACCTCTTGTACATTTCTTTTGGCTTACCTTGATTTTCAACATATTTTCTAATTGCCTCTTCATTTGCATATTGACCAACTGTATTTGCATAATAACCACTTGTCCAAAAATTACCTCCCCATAATTTTTTCTTTATTTCTGGAAATCTTTTGAAGAGTTCTTTTGCTGTTATACTTTTTATCGTTCTAATTATTTTCTCAACTGAATTGGATGGAACACTTTGTAGCAAAAAATGAACGTGATCTTCCTCATAACCAATCTCAACAAAATCAATCTCATACCTTTCACTAATCTCAATACAAATTTCTTTCAATCCCTCTCCTATTTCTTCTGAAATAACCTTTTTTCTGTAC
>CAIWKF010000016.1 GCA_903913175.1 Candidatus Staskawiczbacteria bacterium | reverse complement strand
TGCTATCAACATTTGCAGTAAATTTATTTTTGGCATTATTATTTGGGGCGGCTATCGGCTTGGAGCGAGAAAGTAGTAATAAAGATGAACAGGGTTCTGCTGGAGGAATTCGTACTCATACGCTAATTGCTCTATTGGGGGCTGTGTGTGGAATTTTTTATATGAGCAGTTTGCCAGTTTTGGCAATTTTATTGTCTGCTGTGTTTTTTATAATTTTAATATCATATTATGCAATAGGTTCAAACCACACAAAAGATTTTGGTATGACAAGCGAGCTAGCAATGATTTTTACTTTTATTGTTGGTATGCTTCCCACATTAGATATTCTTCCTTTGCAATTAATAGTTGCGCTTTTTGTTATTGTTGCACTAACTCTTTCTATGAAGGCAAAAATAAAAAAGGTAATGGCTGGAATTTCAGCAGGAGAAGTGGAATCATTTATTAGTTATGCAATAATTGCTTTAGTAGTTTTACCATTTTTGCCAAATGTTGGTTACAAATTAGTTGATATTCCTGCCTTAGCTTCAATTTTAGAGAATCTTGGCATAAACCTTGGGCAATTTGCAACACTGGAATTAATTAACCCTTATAAAATTTGGATTGTGGTAGCTTTAATAACAGGAATTGATGTTTTTGGATATGTTTTAGGAAGATTAATTGGTAATAAAGGCGGTTTTACACTTGCCAGCTGTGTAGGTGGATTTATTTCTTCAACTTCTACAACTCAGTCTTTAGCTCAAAAAAGTAAAAAAACTGGTGTTTCTAATTATTTAGTAGGAGCTGCAATTTTAGCGAATATGGCAAGCTTTATGCAGATTTTTCTTTTAGTTGGTCCACTTAATGGAAAATGGCTTGCTTCTTTAATTCCAAGTTTACTTTTAATGATAGTAACTGCCACCTTTTTATCAATTTTCTTTTTAAGGAAAAAAGAGCCAGAAGAAACCAATAAACAAACATCAGATGATAGCAAAAAAGGAAAAATATTTTCCTTGGCTCCAGCATTGAAATTTGCAGGAATTTTAATTGCAGTAAAATTAATTACAAAAATTTGTTTAATATTGTTTGGAAAATCAGGATTTGTAATAAGTTCATTAATTGCATCTTTTGCTGGCATAGATGCTATTGTGGTTAACTTAGCTGAAATGGCAGGCAATACTATTACATTTAAATTTGCTGTAATTACATTTTTACTAGTAAGCGCCGCTAATTTGGCCAGCAAATCTGCTTATTCATTTTTCCAAGGAAACCGCAAGTTTGCAGTAAAGTTTTTTGCTTCTATGGTTGTAATTACCGCATTTAGTTTTGTTGGTTTATTATTTATAAAATAATTTTAAAACCAAAAAACTCTGCTTTTCGCAGAGTTTTTTTTATATATTTATTTTGTAAAAGTATGGCTAGATAATAAATATAAATAATAATTTTTTGATATATCTTTTAAGGTTTTTAAAGTTAAAGAGGTTTAAACATTATACCCGATGGTTCGGCTTTATATTTTATCTGACCATCTATTTCCGGAAGCTTCACTTCTTGACCAGATTTTTTTGCTAATTGTATTTGTAGTACATTTTTTTTAACGCTAAGAAGTTTTTTGCTGGTAAGCTCTAGTTTTTCATTGTCCAATACTTCGGGGTTTATTAAAGCTGCAACCATGCTTTCACAAATATCCTCGTCGGAAGTAGTTTGTGCATATTTAGAAACACACTTTTGTGGATCAACAGGGTCTTGTTGAAAAGCATATCTAACACCATTCATTTTTCTTCTTTTGTCAACATCCTTAATATATTTCCAAAACTTTTTTTGCCAAGCATTAATAAAATCCATATCCACTTTTCGCATACTATGAGAAAATTCGTGTATTAAAATACTTTCAAAGTTCGAAACACCCTCTATTCTTCCGTAGGGCACAAGTTCTCTTCCTTCAGGAAAAATTTCTATTGCTTGCATTTCTCCTGCGCCCTGCCCCCTAAAATTTTCTTCGCTTTGCGGATTAAACTTTGAGACATTACTTATTAAAATGTATTTAACTTGCTTAAGTAGCTTTCCTTCAGCTACTTTTGAAATATTTTCAATAGCACTTTTTAATTCTTCTAAGTGTTGCTCTGCGAGAAGCTCCCCAAAATTATAAACAGAAATTTTATAATCTCCAATTGTTACGTCAATTTGCTCTTGTGGTTCGCCTTTTTCCTGCCACTCTGGTTGTAGCCACCAATTTTCAGCAATTAATTTTTTCTTTATTTCTAATTCTGCTTCATTATCATCATCAGCAAAAATATCAATGGCACTATCAAAATCTGGGTCGTCTTCAGAAACCCTTTTAATTTTTACATCATCAATTGTTTGATATCTTAAATTTTGTTCTGGGTTTTCTAAATTCTTCATTTTTATTAATTGATGTCTAAGCACCCTTCTAGTGCATGGGCTTGACATAAGGTTTTGATATGCTACTATTAAATAGTAAGCTTTGGCTTACCCGATTTTGTTCGAAGTCCACCGTTAAAAGTGGATTTTTGATTATAACAAATTTTACTTTTTAAATCTATCTCTATTTAACCTATATTCAAAATCCTCTGCATACAAAATATAGTCAACTATTTTTTCTTTCTTTGCATCATAAATTTCTCTACCAACATGATTTCTTGCACCAAAAATAATGCAAGACTTTTTGTATATTTCTTTTAAATATTTTACAGCATATATTAAATCACCATCACCAGAAAAAATAATAATTGTATCATAATTATCCCTTTCTTTTATTAAGTCCACCGCCATTTCTACATCTAGGTCGCACTTTTTATCAAACCCATATTTGTTATTTAGATTATGAATATATTTTACTCTCTTTTTTACAACTTCAAATCTGTTCATATCTGCTTTTTCTAAAATCAACCTAGACCAATCTACTAAGTAATTTGAATTGTCATTAGCCCCATAATCAGCTCCGTAATAAAATCTACGAAGAAATTGCTTGCCATAAGAAAAATTCTTCACTAAATTTGCCAATTCTTTAATTCCAATCTGCCAGCCTAAACTATTTTTCCATTTTTCTACATTACCATAATCAACAATAATAATTGTGCGTTCCTTTTTCTGTGCGATGTTTTCTAAAAATCTTTTTATTTCTTCTTTATTCATTCTTTTTTATTTGTGAAAGTATGGCTAGATAATAAATATAAATAATAATTTTTTGATATATCTTTTAAGGTTTTTAAATTATTT
>CAIWKF010000015.1 GCA_903913175.1 Candidatus Staskawiczbacteria bacterium | reverse complement strand
TATACATGAATATAAAAAAAGCAGAGCTAAAAGATAAAAAAAATATTTTAGAAATTTTAAATTTACTATATATTAAAATGCCAAATTTTGTGTGGGATAAAGAGGAGTTTGTGGAAAAGCAAATAAATAATGGAGAATATTATATTGCACAAGAAAATGAAAATGTAGTTGGTGTTATTAGCTTTAGGAATAGAAATAATAAAATGCATATTGAAACACTGGCAGTTGCAAAGGGCCATCAATCAAATGGAGTAGGTAGTAAGCTTATTAATTTTGCAAAAGAATACACAGAAAAAAATAACTTAAAGATATTGTGTGCTTACGCTTTTTACCAATATAATACAGCTGACTTTTACTTAAAAAATGGGTTTATACTTTTAAAAAAATACGGTAAGTATGAGGGCAATAAGTATTATTGTTTTGAAATGAAATTTTAGAATATTTTTTAAATAAAAAACCCGCAAATTTAAATTTATTTACGGGTTTTTTTTATTTATTTCTTAGTTTTCTTTTCTTTTATTTTGTTAGACTTTTTAGTAGTAGAAGTTTTAGATGCTTTTTCTTTTTTTATTTTTGCGGGTTTTTTTTCTTTGTCAGCATTGTTGTCTATAATATTTTCGACAAGAGCGGGTTTTTTTTCTTCTATTTTTTCCAATACCTCTACTGGAGCTTGTTCAGCTGGTTTGATGTCTATTTTCCAACCAGTTAGATTAGCTGCAAGTCTTACATTTCTGCCCTCTTTACCAATAGCTAAAGAAAGTTGATCATTTAATGCAAAAGCAGTAGCAGTATTTGCACTTTCAATTTTTACAGCAGTAATTTTTGCAGGAGACAATGAATTAGCAATAAATTTTTCTGGTTCTTGCTTCCATTCAACTACATCAATTTTTTCTCCACCAATTTCATTGATAACTGCCATAATTCTAGTTCCTTTTTGACCAACACAACTGCCAATTGGATCAACTCCTGATTCTGTTGAAGTAACAGCTATTTTAGTTCTAAATCCAGGCTCTCTAGCAATTGCTTTTATAACTACGGTTCCAGCTGAAATTTCTGGCACCTCTAATTCAAATAGTCTGGAAATTAATTTTGGATAAGTTCTAGACAATAAAACCACAGAACCTTTTTGAGTATCTTCAACTTTTAAAATATAAAGTTTTATTCTTTGAGCAGGCTTATAATATTCGCCAGGGATTTGTTCTTCTTTATTTAAAACTCCTAAAGTTTTCCCAATATCAATATAAGCAACTCCACCCTCAACTCTTTGTACTATGCCAGAAACAATTTCTCCTTCTTTTGCTCTATATTCAGCTGAAATAGTTTCTTTTTCTGCTTCCCTAATTTTTTGTAAAATAACTTGTTTGGCAGTTTGTGCTGCAATTCTTCCATAATCTTGTTTCGAAATAAGTGGAATTTCTATTTCCTCACCTGTATTTATATTTGGATAATCTTTTTTGGCATCTGTCAGCATAATATGTTTTTCTTCATTAAAGACTACTTTTTTCTGCTCTTCTTCGCCGGCCCTTGTCTCTTTATTAAATTCTTCTGCAGGTAAAATTTTCTTTTCTTTTAGTGTTTCTATTTCTTCTTCGGTATAAAGCATAGTTTGATCAACTACAAGCTTTATTTGCCAAAATTTTACATCGCCAGAAATAGGATTAAATTGTGATTTAATTTTTTGGCCCTTTTTGCCGTAGTCTTTTTTGTAAGCTGTGGCAATAGCTGCTTCAATAGTTTCAATAATTTTCTCAGGCGAAATTCCCCTAGCCTCTGCAATTTGTTGTAATGCTCTATGAAATGATTTTAGATCCATATTTTTAGTTATTTAATTTTTTTAATTTTTTGAAAAAAAATATCCGTGGTCAGACGGACAAGTATTTCACATTTTCTTCTAAATAAATATTATCAAATTAAAACCTATATGTCAAATTAAGAAACAATATTTTCGTGGTGTGTAAGGCGATCTATTGAAAAATCGGGATTAAGCACAATACAAACCGCATCTATTCTTTCTGGCCCCTGCCAGCCCGTAAAACCAGAATAAAATTTAGCATTTTGTAAAACTTTCCAAAGCTTTTTGCGGTCCAGCGTGTCTTCTGGGCTACCAAATTGCTCACCTACTTTTGTGCGCACTTCTACAAAAATAAGTTTTTTCTGGTTCTCTGTAACCAAATCAATCTCAGCATACTTTGTTTTGTAATTCTGTTCTAAAATTTTATAACCTTGCTTTTCTAAAAATTCTCTAGCAAGTTTTTCTCCAATTTTCCCCACCTCATTATGCTGTGCCATTTTAATTATTATTGTAAAATTAAATTGTTTGTAATATGATAATTTAAAGGTAAACTTTGTGTCATTCTAATAGGGGAGGAAATTATGTCAGTAAGAATCCCAAAGTTCAAAAAACCCCAGGATTTTTTCACAAATCCGCAACCATGTAATGCGGTAGACGAGCTTCAAAAAGAATGGGCGGAAAGGGAAAAAGACCTAATCTATTATGCCAAGCTTCGGGAGATGCAGGACTTTAATGCTCTTTCGGATAAAGTAGTGGGTGCTGAAAACCCATAATGCTCATTTACAATTTATGCGCACCCCGGGCTCCGCGTTGATAACTGTCAACGCGGGGTATTTTTTTACAAAAAATTTATGCGCTTTCAAAGTTTTTGGGTTTATATTGCAGAGCTTCGGCCATGTGGGAAACTAAGATTTCGACAGAACTGTCTAAGTCAGCAATAGTGCGAGAAACTTTTATTAGTTTCATGTAGCTTCTTGCCGACAAATTAAATTTTAAACTGGCTTGGCGCAGAATTTCTTCTACATCGCTAGTAAGCGTACAATATTTTTTGATGTGATTATTTTTCATTTGACTGTTGGAATGAATTTTTTCGCTTGCAAAACGGGCTTGTTGTTTTTGACGAGCCAAAACTACGCGTTTTTTTATTTTGCTTGATTCTTCTAAAAATTCTGAACCTTGCTGATTATTTTTAAATTCTTCTGCGTCTACAGGCATAACAGCAATATGTAAATCAATTCTATCTAAAATTGGGCCAGAAATTCTTTTTTGGTATTTGGCAATTTGAGTTGGAGCGCATGAGCAAGTTTTTTTAGGGTGCATGGCATAACCACAAGGGCAAGGGTTAGCACTGGCCACCAGCATAAAATCTGCAGGATAAACTACTCGTTGTTTGGCACGCGAAATAGTTAAATAACCATCTTCCAGTGGCTGACGCATGGCTTCCATTATGGTGCGGGGAAATTCATTGAACTCATCTAAAAACAAAACTCCGCGGTGAGCCAAACTAATTTCACCTGGCTGTGGTTTACTACCTCCACCAACCAAGCCAACTAAACTGGCTGTGTGGTGAGGCGCACGAAATTGGCGTTGCATTATTAAAGAACCTCCTGGCGGAATGCCCCCAGAAGCAGAAAATATTTTAGTTACCTCTAAAGATTCAGCTTCATTTAAAGGTGGTAAAATTCCTGGCAAAGCACGAGCCAACATGGTTTTGCCACTTCCAGGACTGCCTACCATAATTATATTGTGCCCACCAGCTGCAGCTATTTCCATGGCACGCTTAGCTTGTTCTTGGCCAAGCACTTCTTTCATATCAAATTCTGGTTTATCAAAAATGCTTTCTTCTGCTGGCTGATAAACAATTGGTAAAATGTCTTTTTGACCTAGCAAGTGTTGACAAATTTGAGTTAAATTTTCCACTGGTAGAACTTTTAAACCTTTAATACAAGCAGCTTCGTTGGCTGAAGGTAATGGCACAAACAAATTTTCAAAACCAAATTCCTTGGCAAAAAGTGCCATTAAAAAAGCACCCTTAGTATGGCGTAAACTTCCATCAAAAGATAATTCTCCTAAAAACAAACTTTTTTCTGGAATTGGAAAATTTAGCACACTACTTAAAATGCCCACTGCAATTGGTAAATCATAAGTAGAGCCTTCTTTAGGCACATCGGCTGGGGCCATGTTTACTGTAATTTTTTTCTGTGGAAAATCAATTTCACTGCTTGTAATTCCAGTGCGCACGCGTTCTTTACTTTCTGCTACAGCTTTATCAGCCAGTCCCACAATTTCAAAACCCGGCAAACCTCTGTTTGCCAAATTAACTTCAATATCTACTTTTATGGTTTCTAACCCCAAATTCGCCACACTCGGAACTTTTATAAGCATAGTTGTGATTTATTAATTTTTAGTTTATATGATATTTACCATTATCAAGATTAATGAAACCTTTAAGTTGCATTAGGGTTAAGGTGGTGCCAATTTGGGAAGAGGGAAGTAAGAATAAACGCGAAAGTTCATCGGCCTTCATTGGCTCACGTTGCAATTGTTCAATAATTTTTTGTTCTAAACTACTGCCAAGTACAAGCTTTTTACCTGCTGGCAAGTTTGCTTTACTGCGTGAAATTTTATAAAAATCTAAAATATCTTTGGCTTCTGTCACAATTTCTGCACCTTCTTTTATAAGTCTATTTGGTCCTTTAGAAAGTCCACTGGTAATTTGTCCAGGCAAAGCAAAAATCTTTTTACCAAATTTTTTGGCATAACCCGCAGTGATTAAAGTGCCAGAATTTTCTGTGGCTTCAGTAACTAAAATGGCTTTGCAAAGTCCAGCTACAATTCTGTTTCTTTGCACATAAGTCCACTGTTGTGGCTGGGCCAAACCTTCATATTCTGAAATTATTAAACCATCTTTTTTTAAAATTTCTTCATATAAATCTTTTTGACTTTCAGGATGAATTCTATTTATTCCACAAGGCATAACAGCAATGGTTTTTCCACCACATTTTACAGTAGCGCTGTGCGCAGCTTCGTCGCCTCCATACATAAACCCAGAAACAATAGTAACTCCAGCAAGCGCAACTTCAGTTACAATTTGCTCGGTAGCTTTTTTACCATAAGAAGTTAAGTGGCGTGACCCCACAACTGCCAAACAATTTTCAAATATTTCAGGACACCAATTTCCTTTATAATACAGCCTTTTAATTTCTGCGCTTGTAATAAGATTTTTTACAGCTTCTTTTAAAGATTTAGGAAATTTATCATCTGTAATTTCAATTATCTTTACATTTTTATCCATAATTTATAAACATTTTATTTACATACTTATTCACATCTTATTCACAAGTATATTATTTTATGATTTGCGCATTTGGTTTATTTAGTGGCGGGTAGAGTTGTTTGTCTATGGTTCTTTCAAAACAATAGTATCCAGCTGGATGACTCCAGTTTTGAGAGTATAAATCGTTGCCATAATATGCAGGAACTGTTTTTGAATTTTGATTATTATCAGATTGCTTATTAAAGCTAG
The DNA here is from genome assembly GCA_903913175.1 of Candidatus Staskawiczbacteria bacterium. Lineage (GTDB taxonomy): Bacteria > Patescibacteriota > Minisyncoccia > Minisyncoccales > Staskawiczbacteraceae > XYB1-FULL-32-11. Next base: position 1,436 of record CAIWKF010000015.1, on the reverse strand, counting down.
CACAAAGCTGAAAAGATAACTTGGCAGTATCAGTAATATTATAAGTATAACTTTTTTGTGTTTGCGAATCTTGTGGAATACTAAAGCCAGAAATTGGGTCACTTAAATCATTTAAAGTAGCTGGTAGAGCCTCTTTTCTTTGCCAATAATTTACAATTTGACTTTGAATGTTTTGTAAATCTGAAATTTTTGTTTGGTCATATTGAAAAAGTCTAGCAGAATTTGGAGAACCAATTACAAAAAATGAGGCGATAATAGCAGTTATAACTAAAAAACTAGTTATAAAAGCAAAAATTTTGCCAAGCTTAGATGGGGTTTCACGACGAACATCATCTAAATAATAGCCAAACACAAACCCTGCTACCACTAAAATTGATAAAGCTTTTAAAATAAATTTTAAAGTGGTTTCTCCGCCAAGCAAATTATTAATCACTGAAACCAAATCTCCTACCACAACCAAAGCTGCAACAAATAAAGTAAAATATAAAAGCCATTTTCTAATTTTACTTTCTCTAACTACAGCTTCTTTGGCATAAATTTTATTTAAAAACCAAGAAACAAAAATAAACAAAGGAAACACAATAAATAAAGAAGAAACCGCAAATCGCATTAATTCAAATTTTGATTGATAAGTGTAAATGTCATTTAAAATATTTGGTAGAAAATGATTTATAAATTGCCATAATAGAGTTATAAAAGTAATTGCTGACCAATATAAAGTTACAATTGCCAAAAGATGCAAAAAAACATCTCTTGGTAAATTTCTTTTAATTGGTTGATTCTGTATTTCCATATTTTTTAGCGTCTGGCATTAACGCTGATTAATTTTTTAAAAACTAAGATTCAATATATTGATAACAATAATAATATCCACAATCATAGCTTCCTGCATAATATCCATCACATTCTCCGGTTACAAAAGGAGTTTCTTTTTTCCAAATTATAGACGCTGGGCTTCCCCAGCTACTATTATATAAGTAAGTATCATAAGCGTAACATCCAGAATTTGCCTGAGCCTTGGGTATGTTTGAAATATATGTTGCTAAATCACTAATAAGAGTAGCGCTACCACTATAGCTACCATTCCAGCAACTTCCGCTTGATTTTAAACATGCCCAGTTACCGTTTGTTGTAGGATAGCTTCCATGGTCTGCATAGTACATTTGCATTGCGATTATTATTTGTCTAATATCTGCTTTTGTTCTTGCATCTCTTGCTTTTGACATATACATATTAACATTGACCAAAACAATGCTCGCCAAAAACGAGATTATAGAAATAACAACCAAAAGCTCAATTATAGTAAAACCTTTATTTTTAAACATATATTTTACAAAATTTAACGAGGTATAGGGGCTCCATTTTGTTGCATAGAGTTAATAAACTCTGGTGGAATGGAATATTTTTTTGGCTTCATTTGAGTGTAAAATAAATAT
>CAIWKF010000014.1 GCA_903913175.1 Candidatus Staskawiczbacteria bacterium | reverse complement strand
AGTTTTAGAAGAAAATAATATAATTTCTCTTGGCAATCAATTAAAGGAGATAGAGAGCTTTAACAATAAGTATTCAGGGCTTAACCCAAATTTAGAAAAAATAGACCAGTTGTTTGTTGATTCAAAAAATCCAGTTAGTTTTATTGAATTTCTAGAAAAAATATCATCTGACTCTCAAATTAATTCAGTAATTGCCTTGCAATCTTCTTTACAAAAAGAAAAAGTTAGTGGATGGCAGTATCTTACTTTTAATATTTCTTGTGATGGAGATTATCTTAAAACCTTAAAATTTTTGGAAAGATTAGAAAATAGCCCATATCTTATAGAGGTTAATAATGTAGCAATTAAAAAATCTGGAGATAGTGTGGCTTTAGCTTATTCTTCAAATAGTGTAGAAACATTTTTTTTACTAAAGGTTTTTTCTAAATAACCACTTTAATGTTTTAAGTATATGTTTAAAAAAATAATTTTAGTTACAAACGGTATTAGAAAAATAATTGGTAAAATAAAAAAGATTGGTAAAATATTTTATTTTATTGCAAACCATGCTTTTTTAACAATTATAGTAATTTTTATCATCGAACTTATTTTTGGTGGATTTTTATTTTATATATATGCATTGGAAAATAATTATAATAAAGTCAAAACAACCAATGATATTGTTAAATTTGAAGAAGCGCGCTACCAAGGCATAATAAATTTTTGGAAAGATAAGCAATTAATATTTGATGAGGTTTTAGCTGACAAGTATGCAAATCCATTTAAGGAAAAAGTAAAAAGTAGTAAAAAGTAGCATGCACATTATGTGTGGTTTATATTAATTTGTAGTGTTGACCGAAAGGGTTTTTTTTGTTATTATAGCTGGTAATGCTCCCGTAGTTCAATGGATAGAATAGAATCCTTCTAAGATTTAGATGTAGGTTCGATTCCTACCGGGAGCACAATTTTTTAATAACTTTATGGCGGCTATGGTGTAGCAGCAACACAACGCTCTGTGGCAGCGTCATCACGAGTGCAAATCTCGTTAGCCGCCCATATTTTAAAAACTGCATTTGTGCAGTTTTTTGTTTTAGTTTATAATTATACATTGGCTAAGTAATAGAAAAATTTATGGATATTTGGGAAAAAGCAACTATTATTTTTTTTATGCTTTTGATGGTTCCGCTTTCATGGATACTCTCTTTTAGTATATACAATAATCAGGTTTTAAATAAAAATCTTAATACAGCTTCAATTTCTGATTCTGAAGTTTTTAATAAAAAAGAAATAGTTGAATTAAATAACAATATAAAGGAAAGCAACCAACTATTAAATCCGCCAGAAATAGTTAATGCTGTTTATGTGACATCTTGGTCGGCTAGTAGTAAAAAATATGTAGATGAATATTTACCAAAACTATTTAAAAATACTGAAATTAATGCTGTGGTCATAGATATTAAAGATTATTCTGGTTTTGTATCTTACGAAACAAATAGTAATTATGCTATAAAATATAAAACTTTTAAAAGAATAATTCCAGACTTGAAAGAATTGATAAACAAACTTCATTTACAAGGTGTTTATACTATAGCAAGAATAACTGTTTTTGAAGATCCTGCTTTTGCACAAGCAAGACCAGATTTGGCAATTTATGATACTTTAAAAACAACTGATAAAAAAAATCCAGTTTTGTGGCAAGATAGTGCTGGACTAAATTGGCTAGACCCTTCATCTTTAGAGGTTTGGGATTATAATATTTCAATTGCTAAAGATGCAGTTTTGAATGGGTTTGATGAAATAAATTTTGATTATATAAGATTTCCTTCAGACGGCAAAATAGAGAAATGGGTTTTCCAATTTATAATTATAAAACACAAAAACAAGTAGTAATTAAAGAGTTTTTTAAAAAGATAAAAACAGAATTACCAGAGGTGAAAATTTCAGGAGATCTTTTTGGACAAACAACTACAAGTTTTAATGATATGGGAATAGGACAGGTAATTGAAAACTCTTTTAGTTTTTTTGATTACACTTGTCCAATGCTTTACCCGTCTCATTATGGTGTTGGTTTTTTAGGTTTTAAAAATCCAGCAACGCATCCTTATGAAATTGTATTTTATTCTTTAGTTGAAGCTTTAAAAAAAGAAGTTAAATTTTTACAGACCGCCGATGCTTTATCTTTAAAAAAGAGTCCCAGAATAAGGCCGTGGTTACAAGACTTTAATCTGGGGGCTGTTTATACTGATCAAATGGTAAAAGACCAAATAAAAGCAGTAAAAGATGTCTTGGGAGACAACTATAGCGGATATATGCTTTGGAATCCAAGTAATATTTATCACCAGGGTGCAATTTTAAAATCAACTTTATAAAAAAATAATAAATAAATTTTATGATTATTGGAGGTTTACAAAAAAATACATTAATTGATTTTCCAAATAAAATAGCTTGTACAGTTTTTTTGGCTGGATGCAACTTTAGGTGTCCGTGGTGTTATTCTGCAGAATTAGTTTTACCTGAAAAAATTTTAAAACAACCCAGAATTTCTGAAAAGTATTTTTTTGATTTTTTAAGAGACAGGAAGGGCTTGTTAGAAGGGGTTGTTTTATGTGGCGGAGAGCCAACTATAAATAAAAATTTGCTAGAATTTATAAAAAAAATAAAAGACCTAGAGTTTTTAGTCAAATTAGACACAAATGGTTCTAATCCAGTAATGCTTAAAGAATTAATTGATCAAAAGTTGATTGATTATGTAGCTATGGATATAAAAACTTCAAAAAAAAGTGAAGGTTTTAAATATGAAAACGTTTTTATTGAAGGCATAAAAATGCAGGACATTGAAAGGTCTGTAGATATTTTAAAACAAGGAAAAGTTAATTTTGAATTTCGTACAACTGTAGTGAATACTATTCATAAAAAGCAAGATTTTTTAGATATTGCCAAATGGATTGGTGGTAAAAATATAAAATATTATTTGCAGAATTTTAGAGCAGAAAAAACTATTGACTCAAAATTTGAAAATATAAAACCATATTCAAGAGATTTTTACATAGAAGTTATTAAAGAGATTTCTCCATATTTTGAAATTTGCCAGCTTCGCGATAATTTCTAAAAGATAAGTATGACTTCATCAAAAATTATTTTATATTTGTGTTTATCATTTATTATTGGAATATTAATT
>CAIWKF010000013.1 GCA_903913175.1 Candidatus Staskawiczbacteria bacterium | reverse complement strand
TAAAAAAATGAATGGACAAAATGGTAATGGGCAAACAACAATCATAGAAGTAAAAAAAGAACCAAAAAAGTTTTTGTTTGTTAGCTGGGAAAGTTTATCTGGTGATATGGCTTGGCAAATTAAAAAAGAAGGCAACGAAGTAAAAATCTACATAAAAAGTGAATATGATAAAGATGTATATGATGGTTTTTTAGAAAAAGTTGATGATTACAAACAGTTTATTGATTGGGCCGATGTTATTGTTTTTGATGATGTTGGTTTTGGAAAAGAAGCAGATGAATTGCGAAAAAAAGGTAAACTAGTAGTTGGTGGTTCAGAATATACAGATAAATTAGAAGAAGATAGAGAGTTTGGGCAATCAGAAATGAAAAAAGTAGGAATGCTTACCCTGCCCCACTGGGATTTTTCTGATTATGATTCAGCTTTAAATTTTATTGCCCAAAATCCTGGAAGATATGTTTTTAAACCTTCTGGATTTGTTCCTTCTGACTCAAAGGGACTTTTGTTTTTAGGAAAAGACGATGATGGGAAAGATCTTACTGAAATAATAAAATCTAATAGAAAAGTTTTAGAAAAGAAAATAAAGCAATTTCAACTTCAAAAATTTGTAGCTGGAGTTGAAGTAGCAGTTGGTGCATTTTTTAATGGTAATGATTTTATTTATCCTGTTAATATAAATTTTGAACATAAAAAACTATTTCCAGGAGACATTGGCCCCTACACAGGAGAAATGGGAACCTTAATGTATTGGTCCGGACCAAACACAATTTTTAAAACTACACTTGAAAAAATGAAAGAAGACATTAAAAAATCTGGGTATGTGGGTTACATTGACATTAATTGTATTGCCAATGCCAGAGGTATTTATCCTTTAGAGTTTACTTGCAGATTTGGCTACCCTCATATATCTATTGCCATGGAAGGCATAACCAGCGAATTAGGAAATTTTATGTATTCAATAACCAAGGGTGAAAATTTTGATCTTAAAACTAAAAAAGGTTTTCAAATTGGCGTAATTTGTGCTGTTCCTCCGTTTCCTTATGATGATAAAAATGAAATGAGTATTTATAAAGACTTGTCAATTATTTTTAAAAAACCAAATTTAGATGGCATACATTTGGGTGATGTAAAACTTGTGGAAGGAAATTGGCAAATAGCAGGAGAAACAGGCTATGCTTTAGTGGTCACTGGTTCTGGTGTAACAGTTGAGGATTCAAGAAAACAAGTTAATGGCAGACTAGAAAATATTTTACTTCAAAATATGTTTTACAGAACAGATATTGGCCTTGGTTGGTATGAAGATTCTGATAAACTTCAAACTTGGGGTTACTTATATTAATAATAATTTAAATAGCAAAACACAAAAAATGCACTTTCAAAAGTGCATTTTAGTTATAGCTTTTATTAATCTTGTTTTAAAAAATCTACAATATTGTTATCAAACTCATAATCAAAAAAAATTTCTTCTCCAGCTTTAATGTCTTTAATAGCTTCAAACTGTAAAAAATTCTCAACATTTTTTACATTATAATCAATATCAGCATTCGGCGTAAAACTGTGATTATATAAAGACCCATATCCCAGCATAATACAAAACTTATTTGTAGCTGTTTGAATTAAATAATAATATTTTAAATTACTTTTCTCTTTTTCAAAAAAAGAAACCTCTTTATCAGAAATAAAAATAATTGGGCAAATTTCTATAATTTCATCTTTCTTTATATTTTTTATTGCTACAACTCCCCTGCCTTTTCCTGGCATGTCCACAATTTTTATTTTCTTTGGCGGAAATATTTCCATAAATAAATCTTATTTTATTTAATAATAATGTCACCTATTTTAATTCCAAGTTTTGATGTAAGTCCTGCATTAATTTCTAAAACATACCTTGCTTTTTGATTTGGAGCAATCTGCGGGCACAGAAGAGTTTTACAGGGTTGCGCATCTTCTGAAATAAACACAATTTTATTTTCTGCATTTATCCAAATAATATCTAAAGCAATTAAAGTATTTTTCATCCAAAATGGATGTATTGCTTCTTTATTAAAAATAAATAACATTCCTTTATTTTCTGCTAAACTTTCACAAAACATTAATCCTCTACTTAGCTGATAATTATTTTCTGCAAGCTCTACATTAAAGCAATTATTATTTATGCAAACCTTGCTATTTTTTAATGGCTGTTTTGCTTGAAAATTATTTATCAGCATAAAAACTGCAATTAAAATAATAGCTAAAACAAAAACAATAATTAAAAATATTTTTACTACTTGCAAATTATTTTTTATTTTTCTTAGCTAAAATTATTTCTTTAGCAAGCTCCATGGCAACCTGTCTTGGATTTTTTTTTGTTTCAACAGATCTTTCCATGACCATTTTTGTGGTTTTATTAAGTTTTTCTTCTACCATTTTAAACATTTGTTTTGAATTATAACCTTTATACTCGGCATAGGAAGATATTACTCCGCCAGCATTGGCCACAAAATCTGGAACAAACATAATGCCTTTTTCAAATAATTCATTTTCCACATTTTCTCGCATTGGAATGTTTCCTGCTTCTACAATTAATTTTGCCTTAATGTCATTTTTATTTTTATCATTTATCACATCTGTCACAGAAGCTGGAATTAAAATATCTACAGAAGTTTTCCAAAATTCCTCTGCGGAAATAACTTTGCCCTGCCTATAATCAGAAATTGGCTTTTTATTTTTAATAATATCTTTCATTATTTTCGCTTCAAAACCATTTTCAGAATAAACTGCTCCATCTTTATCTGCGATTAACACTACTTTAGCCCCCATTTCTGTTAAAAATTCATAAGCAAAAGTGCCTACATTTCCAAAACCGTGTATAGAAACTGTAGCTTTTTTTATATCAATTCCTAAAACTTCAGCAGCTTTTTTAGTTGAAATTGCTACCCCAAACCCAGTACTTCCAAGTTCGTGGGGTAAACCACATTTTTTTTTCTTTTTCCCAACCATAGCGCACAATTTAGCTGGCTTTCCTGTAGCTGAATCAAAAATTCCAGTAGCCTTTACAAATTGAGTCATTTCCAATTCTCCAGTATTTACATCTGGGCCTGCAATATATTTTTTAGGAGTAAACAATTTAATTTGCCTAGCAAATTCTTGCATTAATTCCTTTTTATGCTCTGCTGTACCACCTTTCCAAATAATTCCAGCCTTTGCTCCGCCAAAAGAAATTCCTGCTAAAGCATTTTTAAAAGTCATAGCACGAGCCAGTCTCATTACTTCTTCTTCTGTAACATTATGAGTCATTCTAATTCCACCCTTTCCAGGACCCAAAATTGTATTATCAATTACTAAAACTCCATCTAAGCCAATTTTCTCATTATGCACTTTTATTATATGTTCTGGTCCAAACTCATTTACTAAATATTCCATAAAATTATTTTAACTATTAATAATAAAGTAAATATATTCTACCACAAAAAATTTTACAATACTAATCACTAATTAATTATTTTAAATTGTTTTTTCACATTTAAAATTCTATCAAAAGACTCTATAATTCTTTTTTCTTCAATTTTGTTACTTTTAACAGCATTAAAAATTATATCGCTAATTTTATATGCTAAATCTTTATCATACTTGTTTGTATTATTAGAAGCGCTTATTATGTCTACCCCAGCATTAATAGCTAGAATAATAGCTTCATCCATTTTATAGTTATCACTTATTGCAGCCATTTGTATATCATCAGAAATAATAACTCCTTTAAATTCTATTTGATTTCTTAAAATATTTTGTAAAAACTTTTTAGATAAAGTAGCAGGGTATTTATCGTCAATTTTTTTATTTACTATATGTGCTGTCATAATCGCACTTAAAAGCCCTTCATTATTAAGCTTTTCATATGGGATAATTTCTTCATTTTTATAAGTGTTAGTTATATCTGTTGTTGCAAGGTGACTATCTACTACCCCACTTCCTTGCCCAGGAAAATGCTTAGCTACTGTAATAATATTATTATCTGTGTGCATTTTTATAAATACCTTTGCATTATTAAAAACTTCCATAAAATCTGATGAAAATGATCGCTCCAATGCTCCAATAATTGGATTTTTAGGGTTTATATTTAAATCAACAACTGGAGCTAAATTCATATTAAAACCAGCCTCTTTTAATTCTTTGGCTATTTTTTCTGACTCGTTTTTTGAAGTTTCTTGGGTTTTGTCCTCTGCCATTTTTTCTGCCGACATTATTGGAAAAAAACCATAACTTTGTTTTAACCTATTTACATTTCCACCCTCAACATCAACAGCAATAAATAATGGGCTGAAAGAATATTTTTGTAAATCAAAAATAAGCTTTTTTGTTTGACTTGGGTTTATAATGTTTCTATTATACTTAGCTAAAGAAATATCATAATCAAAAAGCATAACTCCTCCAATTTTTACGTCTTTAATAATTTTGTAAATTTCAGAATCTTCCAATACCTCGCTTCCCCTAAAACCTATTAAAATCATTTGTCCAATTTTTTCTTTTAATTCTTCATCTGTAAGGCCAGCTTTTACTATTTTTTCATTTTTACCTTTAAACAAAAAAAGGCTACTGGCAATAGTAACCGTAAAAATAAAAATTACCATAAAAGAAATTAATATTTTTTTCACGTATTTGGGTGTTTGATAAACAAAAAATTTATTGCCAAACAGTTTTTATATTTACAATCTCTGAAGATTTTGTTATCCAATTCTTATTAGTGCTCCATTTTAAAACTTTCTTTTTAGCAGTCCAAATCTCTCCTTTTACTAAGTTTCCTATTAAAACAGTTCTCTCGCCATTTACAATTTTACTTCCATAAAATGCAACTTCTCCATCTATTGTGGGCCTTGCAGTTATGTAAGGACTAAGTTGTGTTCCGTCTTCTAATTCTAAAAACCATGCCCAATTATCATTTATGGGTTTAGGTGAAGTTGTTTTTAAAAGTGGTTTTGTTAAATTTATTATAAAAATTTCTGGTAGCAATGGGTTTGTTTGACAAACAACTTTGTCTGGCTGTATGGATAAGTCTTTATTAATATTAGCAAAACAAGGATCATAATTTTTTACAGAGTCTGTACATAAAAATGCATCTTCTTTATATGGCTGTGCTACAGAAACTTCATCACAATAACCATCAATGGATCTAATGTTTTTTAATATATTTTCATCTATAGGAAATTTATAATCTACAACCTTTGTTACAAAGGTCGGCACAACTACAATATCTTCCTTAATTATTGGAGTAGTAACCACAATATCTTCATTAATTATTGGTGGGTTAACCTTTGCTGGCAAAGAGGTTTTTTCTACTGATTCCCTTGGAACATCAATAAAGCTTGATTTTAATGCAAAATAGTAAAATACTCCAGCTAAGAAAAACACTATTATACTAAAAAGCAAAACCAAAATAATCTTAACTAGTTTTGGAGTTTTGGTTTCATCCTCCTCATCTTTATTATTAGTCGGTGCCATTTTATTATCTAATGGTAAATTAATTTTTAAAGGTGTCAAAACAGTATTAACAAGCTCTTTATTTTTTGTTTCTTTTAATAAATTTGTTTGATCATTCTCCATTGTTTATAATACTTTTTAAATGTATATTTTTATTATACATAATAAACCCACTAAAATCAAAAGCTGTATTTTGTAAAAATATTTATTAAAAACCCAATTTTGTTTTCCATGGCTTTATGGTGTTTGCAATAAAAATGTTTCCAGGAAATTCTTTACCAATTATCTTAATTTTAATTCCCTTTTCTATTATGAAATTTCTTGGCATTTTTATATCTTTTTGTTCTTTAACTTGCCACAATTTATTTTTAAAATCTTCTAAATAAAATGTTTTGGGGTCTATTATTTCAATTATTTGCCCACTTAAAAGTCCGTTATCGTGATTATCCCAAATATTATTTTTATCATGTATAACATAATCATATTGAGGAATATTTTCAAAAATTGTTTCATGAACTAACCGCGCCATTCCTAAAAAAAGAGATATAAGCATTATTACTAAAATAATTGTAAACCCAAATAATCTTGTTTTTTTTAACTCAAACTTATACCCTTCTTTTGTTTTAGTAAAAATATAATTTGCAAACAAAATAAACACTAAAAAAAATAATATCCAAAAATATGGCGTATAAACTAAAATATGCTGTGCTAAATTACTACTAACATATTTGTAAACATCCCAATCGTGACTTATAAAAAGGAAAACTAAAATACTAAAAATTATAGATGTTAAAATTATTAAAGTGCCCAATAAAGTCCAAACAAAATAATTTTTGCAAGCAAAACACCATTTTGGAGTTGGACAAATTTTATCCTTATCAATTTCAGCCATTATTTTGTTTTTTATATCTATGTCTTGATTGTTTTCCATATTAATTAAATAAATGATTATTTTTTGTAATTTGCACTTTTAATTGTTCCTTGGCTTGTTTAAGCAGGGTTGCCACTGTTCCTTGAGGTTTTTTTAAAATGTCGGAAATTTCTTTATAATCCTTGTCTTCAATATATCGCAAAAAAATTACATCTTTATGTTTTGGTGGCAAATTATTAATCATTTTTAAAATGTGCACAGCAGTATTTTTATCATCTACATCTTTTTCCATATTTAACTCCTGTTTTAATGTTTTTACTTTAACTGCATCAATATCAAACTCATAAGTAGTTGGGCGTCTTTTTACTTTTCTTAAAAAAGTAATAGTCTCATTATGTGTAATACGATATATCCAAGAAGAAAATTTCAGCTTTGGATCATAGTCATTTAAATTTTTATAAACCTTAACAAATACATCTTGCAAAACATCCTCGGCATCTTCTTGTCTTAAGCCAGAAAAACGCAAAATATACCTATTAAGCTTGTTTTCATACTTTTGTACCAAAAACCCATAAGAATCTTTATTCTTTAAAGAAAGCTCTACCAATTCTTGATCAGATTTTTCCAAATAATTTTGTTCTTGCATGTTTTTTGTCTGTACTTAAATATAGCCTAAAACATAAAAAAATACAAATCAAAAACCGACTAAATCTGTCGGATTTTTTTATTGTTCTACAATACACCTTACCTCACTTCCTTCTTTTACTTCTAAAAATCCAGATTTTATTTCAAAATATTCTTCCACACCCTCACCAGAATCGTACGACGTCGGGCGTCGTACAACCTTTATAACTCCAGCAGATAAAACTGTAATCAAAGGCTCGTGGTTTTCCAAAACCGTAATTTCGCCAGTCACTGTTTTGCAATTTAAAAGCTGGGCCGAACCCTGAAATAAAACTTTTTTTAGTGAGTAAATAGAAAGCTTCATAAATAATTTAGCGAGCCAAATAAATTTTTTCGAGCACGAGGGTGCCCCGTTAGAGAGGCTCTCGGCGCAGAAAAGATTTAATTTGGCGAGCAACCAAAAAAAACTAAGCTGTTACTTCGTCAATTCCACCTTTCATGTAAAATTTGTCTTCTGGAATATCATCGTATTTGCCTTCCAAAATTTCGGCAAAACTACGAACTGTATCTTCAAGCTTTACAAATTTTCCTTTAGTACCAGTAAAATTTTCAGCCACGAAAAATGGTTGAGATAAAAATCTTTGAATTTTTCTGGCTCGGTCCACTGTTTTTTTATCTTCATCTGACAATTCTTCAATTCCTAAAATTGCAATAATATCTTGTAAGTCTTTATATTTTTGTAAAGTTTTTTGAACGGCCCTTGCAGTGTTATAATGCTTTTCTCCCACAATTTTTGGATCAAGAGCGCTGGAAGTAGAAGCCAAAGGATCTACGGCAGGATAAATTCCAATTTCAGTTAAAGCCCTGCTTAAAACAATTGTAGAATCTAAGTGAGAAAATGTTGTAGCTGGAGCAGGGTCTGTAATGTCATCTGCTGGCACATAAATTGCTTGAACTGAAGTAATTGATCCATTTTTTGTAGAGGTAATTCGTTCTTGAAGTTCAGCCATTTCTTGAGCAAGTGTTGGTTGATAACCCACAGCACTTGGCATACGACCAAGCAAAGTAGAAACCTCTGAACCTGCTTGCGAAAATCTAAAAATATTATCAATAAACAAAAGCACATTTTTCTTTTCTTCATCACGAAAATATTCAGCCATTGTTAAAGCACTTAAAGCTACTCTGGCTCTTGCTCCTGGCACTTCATTCATTTGCCCAAATACTAAAGCGGTTTTATTTATAACTCCAGAATCTGTCATTTCTTTATATAAATCATTTCCTTCTCTAGTTCTTTCTCCTACTCCAGCAAATACTGAGACTCCTCCACTTTCTTCAGCCACATTTCTAATTAACTCCTGTAAAAAAACTGTTTTACCTACTCCTGCACCCCCAAAAAGTCCAATTTTTCCTCCTTTAATAAATGGTGCAATCAAATCAACCACCTTAATTCCTGTTTCAAAAACTTCAGTTTTTGTAGTTTGTTCAGTTAATGGCGGCGATTGCCTGTGAATGGACCAGCGTTTGGTAAATTTCTTTTTAGAATCACTTAAAGAGTTTCCAATAACATCAAAAAGCCCTCCCAAAACCTCTGGCCCCACTGGCACAGTAATTTGAGCACCAGTATCTTCTACATCCATGCCCCTTTGCAAGCCATCTGTAGAATGCATAGAAATTGTTTTAACTTTGGTTAAGTCTAAGTGTTTTACCACTTCCAGCACAATTTCTTTATTACCATTCTTAACAATTAATGCATTATAAATTTGTGGCAATTTTCCTTCTTCTGGAAATTCCACATCCACTACTGGCCCAATAATTTGCAAAATTTTTCCTATCATATATTTTTATTTTTAAAAAATTATTT
>CAIWKF010000012.1 GCA_903913175.1 Candidatus Staskawiczbacteria bacterium | reverse complement strand
GAAAAAAAATAAATTATTTTATATTTAATTGGTTTAGTGATATAATAAATTATACAACGATAATACAATGTTAAAATTTTTAAATCTTGAGCCTGAATTATTCGGTCTTGATATAAGTGAATCTTCTCTTAAATTTATAAAGCTTAGTAAAAAGCACAATTTTTTTAATATTGATTATTCTAATCAGGTTAATTTGCCTGCTGGAATTATTAGTGAAGGAGTAATTAAAAATGAGGCGGCTTTAGTAGAAATTATAAAAAAAGTATTTAAATCAGCAAAATATAAGGGCTTATCTACTAAATATGTGTCAGCTTCCTTGCCTGAAGAAAAGTCTTTTTTAGAAGTTATTCAAATGCCAAAAATGACTGAAAAAGAGCTTGAAAGCGCAGTTTTATTTGAGGCAGAAAATTATGTACCAATGCCAATTGATAAACTTTATCTAGACTTTAAAGTAATTAATCAAAATATAGAAAGCCTTAACCATGTTGATGTTTTAATTGTGGCTATGCCAAAAACAACAGTTGATTCTTATAATTCTTGTTTAAAAAAAGCAGGACTAATACCAACTGTTTTAGAAGTTGAATCACAAACAATAGTTAGGTCTTTAGTTAAGAAAGAAACAAGCTTGATTCCTTTAGTTTTAATTGATCTTGGCAAAGACGATACAGATTTTATTATCTTTTCTGGTGATTCAATCAGGTTTACTTGTTCAATACCAATTTCTTCTCAACAAATTACAGAAGCTATTTCTAGTGAAATGAATATTAGTCTAGTTGAAGCTGAAAAAATTAAAATAAATTTTAATTTAACAAAAAAAAATGATAGTTTAGAGTCGCAAAAAATAGCAAGTATTATAGAATCAATATTAAGTAATTTGGCTGGAGAAATTAAAAAGTATTTAGATTTTCATAGAGACCACATTTCGCACGAACACTCTATAAATAAAAACAGCATAGACGGAGAAAAAATAATTCTTTCTGGGGGCGGTTCTGAACTAGAGGGCATAACTGAGTTTCTTTTTCAAAAATTGAAAATTCCAGTAGAACTTGCAGACCCATGGGTTAATGTTCCTTTTAAAAATAATAAAAAATTTGTTTTGTCTGGGAAAAGGTCATTATCTTTTTCTAAAGCAATAGGGTTGGCTCTTGGATCAATTAATAATGTAAATAAAAAGTAGCATGATTAATCTTTTACCACCAAAAGAAAAAAAAGAATTAGCTGATAAAAAAAATGAAAGAATTATTATGATTTTTGGTTACATTATTTTAGTTTCCTTAATTTGCCTTATTTCAATTATAGCGTCAATAAAATTTTTAGTATTGGGGAAATTAGTCTCTCAAAAATATGATAGTTTGCAAATCCAAAATAATAATAGCGTTGATGTATTGGCTTATAAAAAAAAATTACAAGAAATAAATAAAAAAATGCTTGATGTAGAATCTTTTTATGAAAATAAAATTTATTTTACAAATTCTTTAAAGGTTATGTCAGAAATATCTAAACCAGAGGGGATATATTTTACAAATGCTGATTTTTCAAAGGCAAAAGAAGCTGGGCAATTACTAGTTTCTATTTCTGGTTTTTCTGATACTAGAGATAATCTAATTATTTTAAAGAATAATATTGAAAAAGATTTAAGAATTAGTAATTTAAATTTTTCTTCTGGGAGCTGGGTTAAAACTAAAAATATTAATT
>CAIWKF010000011.1 GCA_903913175.1 Candidatus Staskawiczbacteria bacterium | reverse complement strand
TTATTTTTTAGAAAAAGAAATCAAAGAATTAAATGATTTGCATAAGTTGGCTGGCGAAAACCTTATTGAAGAAATAGATAAAAAATTAAAAGAATTAGAAAAAGAAATTAAAAAGCAAGAATTTAAAGTTTTTCTTTCTAAAAAATACGATAAAAATAATGCAATTTTAGAAATTTTTTCTGGAGCAGGCGGGGTTGATGCTCAAGATTTTACAACAATGATTTTAAGAATGTATGAAAAGTATTGTGCGACACATGGATTTGGCTTTTTAGTTTTGCATCAATCATTTGGTGAGGGTGGAGGCCCAGACGGAAGAATTGGTACAAAATCTGTAATTTTGGAAATTAAAGGTAAATATGCTTTTGGATTTTTAAAAAATGAATCTGGAGTCCATAGATTGGTAAGAATTTCACCATTTTCTGCACAAAAATTAAGGCATACTGCATTTGCTCTTGTAAATGTTTATCCAGAAATTATTGATGGTGATGAAGATATAGAAATTAAATCAGAAGACATAAGAATAGATACATTTAAAGCTGGTGGGCCAGGGGGTCAGTATGTAAATAAAACTGAGTCTGCTATAAGGATTACGCACCTATTAACAGGAATTGTGGTAACCTCTCAAACAGAAAGAATGCAAGGAAAGAATAAAGAAAATGCCATGAAAATTTTACGGTCAAAACTTTTTCAATTACGCGAGCAAGAAAAAGATCAAAAAATAAAAGAAATAAAAGCTGCCCAAATGTCTGGGCGAGCCTCGTCCCGTAAGGGCGGGGGGGTCTCTGCAGAATTTGGCAATCAAATTAGAAGTTATATACTTCACCCATATAAAATGGTTAAGGATCTAAGAACAGAAGTTGAAAGTAAAGATCCTGACAAAGTTTTAAATGGTGATTTAGATGAATTTATTGAGGCAGAAATAAAAATAAAATAATTATAAAAATGATCAAGTTTGATAATATTACAAAAATTTACCAACCAAGTGGTGCAATTGTTTTGCAAAATATTTCTTTAGAAATAAAGAATGGAGAATTTGTTTCTATTGTTGGAAAATCTGGAGCAGGTAAAACAACTTTATTAAAATTAATTTTAGGAATTGAAGCCCCAACTTCTGGAGAAATATACTTTAATGAAAAAAATATTGCACATACAACACCAGTAAAAATTCAGGAATTAAGAAGAAGAATAGGTACTGTTTATCAAGATTATAAGCTTTTATCAAATAAAACTGTTTATGAAAATGTGGCATATATTATGGCAGTTGAAGGAAAGGAAGACAAAGAAATTGCCATTGAAGTGCCAAACATTTTAGAAGCCATTGGTTTGCATGAAATGACTGGTAAATTTCCAAGAGAGCTTTCAGGAGGAGAACAACAAAGGCTGGCCGTGGCTAGGGCCTTGGTAAATAACCCCGAGGTTATAATTGCCGACGAGCCTACAGGAAATTTAGATCCTTATAATAGCTATGAAGTTATTTCTCTTTTAGAAAAAATGAATAAGCTTGGTAAAACTATTATTTTGGCTACACATGATAGAGAAATAATTAATAAATTAGGTAAAAGAGTTATTACACTAGATAATGGAAAATTAATAAGAGATGAAGAAAATGGCAATTTTATAATTTAATTCTTAATTTTAATCAAAAAATATGCTAACTAATTTCAAAAGAATATTTAAATTTGCTTTTACAGATTTTAATAGAAATAAAGGACTATCTTTAGCAGCAGTTTTTGTTTTAATTGTTGTTATTTTGCTAGCAACTGGCGTTTTTTTATTTCAAGGAATGTCTAATTACCTAATTACACAAATTCAAGATAAAATTGATATTATTGCTTATTTTAAAGAAGATGTGGCGGCAGAGGATATTTTATCAGTAAAAGACCAAATTTTAGCAACTTCTCCAAATATAAAAGATATTCGTTATGTTTCTAAAGAAGATGCCTTAAAAATTTTTACAGAAAAGCATAAAGATAATATTGTTTTATTACAAGCTTTAAATGAGGTTGGAAGTAACCCTTTTTCTCCTTCTTTAAATATAAAAACAAATGGAACTCCAGCAGAATATGAAAATATTTCTAATATTTTACAAACCTCTGATTTTGCTAAACTAATTGATAGTGTTGATTTTTCACAAAAAAAAGATACAATTGAAAAAGTTTATTCAATAACTTCAAATATAAACAAATATGGTTTGGCCATAGCCTTGTTATTTATTTTTGTAGCTATTTTAATTGTTTTTAATACAATAAAATTAGCTGTTGATACTTCAAAAGATGAAATAAACACTATGCGCATGGTGGGTTCACCAGATTGGTTTGTTAGGGGGCCTTTTATTATACAAGGCATTTTTTATGGATTAACTGCTTTTATAATTTCTTTCTTAATTTCAGTAATATTGTTTTATTTTTTATCTAGTAAAATTGAAATTGTTTTAGCAGGTTTTAATTCATTTAATTATTTTTTAAATAATATTTGGACTTTAATTTTGATGCAGTTTGCTTTTGGTATTGTTTTAGGGTCTTTTACTAGCTGGCTTGCAGTTAGAAAATACCTAAAATAATTATTGCGGGATCGTCTAATGGTAGGACACATCCCTCTGGAGGATGTTATCTTGGTTCGAGTCCAAGTCCCGCAGCCGCGTAAAATTTGTTGCTTTGCACAGATTGCTTGAAATGGCTATTTTGTGAAAACTATGGTAGAATGTTTTTATGGCAAATGATGAGATAATTGTAAAATTTAATAAGGTGTCTTTTGAGTGGCAGGCCACTAAACCCATTTTAAATGAGGCAGATTTTTCTTTACGAAGAGGGTCTAAAATTGCTTTAATGGGGCAAAATGGTGCTGGTAAAAGTACAATTTTTAAATTAATTACTGGTAGTTCTTTGCCAGAAAGTGGCGCCATTAACATTGCAAACAACCTTTCAATTGCTGAAGCTAAACAAGTAATTCCACGCGAAGACTTAGATTTAACTATAAAAGAATTTTTTGAAAATTGCTTTGAAGAAAAAGTATATAACATTGATGTTAAAATTGAAAAGTTTTTAAAAATAACTAATTTAACTGTAGCTTCAGATAAAATTGTTAAAACCTTGTCTGGTGGCCAACAAGCTAGACTGCTTTTGGCTTCTGCTTTAATACAAGATCCAGATTTGCTGTTATTGGACGAGCCAACTAATAATTTAGATAAAGCAGGAATTTTACATTTAACAAAATTTTTGCAAGAATATAAAAAAACTTGTATTGTAATTTCTCATGATGCAGATTTTTTAAATTCATTTACACAAGGTGTTTTGTATTTGGATATTTTTTCACATAAAGTTGAACAATACACAGGAAATTATAAAGATGTTTTGCGAGAAATTGAAACTAGACTTGAAAGAGAAAGAATGAAAAATGCTAGAATTGAAAAAGATATTTCAAACAGAAAAGAACAAGCTAATTTTTTTGCACAAAAAGGAGGGCATCTAAGGGATGTGGCTTCAAAAATGAAAAAAAAGATTGAGGAACTTGAAGAAAATATTGTAGAAGTACGCCAAGAGGACCGTACAATTAGAAATTTTAAAATTTTATGCCAAGATGATTCTGGTGGAGAAATTTTAAAACTTGATTCAGTTTCTATAATGCGCGCCCATAAACCAGTTACAAGAAAAATAAACATTAGCTTAACTAAAAAAGAACGGCTACTTTTAATTGGGCCAAACGGAATTGGTAAAACCACACTTTTAGAAAAACTAGCCTCTGGGCATGCAAAAGGTGAACATGTAAAACAAGGCATTAAAATTGGCTATTATAGGCAAGATTTTTCAACTCTAGATTTTAATTCCACTATTTATGCTGCATTAAGTAAAGCTATGGGAGAGCGTGCCACAGAACAGGGCTTGCGCGCTTTTGCTGCAGGTTTTTTAATTGATTCAGATTTGCTTAAAGTTAAAATTGGGTCTTTGTCTGAAGGGCAAAAGGGTCTTGTAGCTTTTGCTATAATTGCTCAAGAAAAACCAGGTCTTTTAATTTTAGATGAACCAACTAATCACATAAACTTTAGGCACATTCCTGTTATTGCGACAGCAATAAATGAATTTGAAGGAGCTATGATTTTGGTTAGCCATGTCCCAGACTTTGTAGAACAAATTCGTATTGACCAAACATTGGATCTTGGAAGTTTGTAGTTTTATTGCCTGCCTGCCGGCAGGCAGGTGTGACATATAAATAATTAAAACTTCGCCTTTATAGTTGGGCGATTTTTAGTTTGGGCTTGACAAGGTTATTTTAGTATGATATAATAAATATAGGAATAAAAATGAGGGCAAAGTCAAAAGCTCTCTGCCAGTAACTTTTGTGAGTTATTGGTAAAAAAGACAAGTGGTTTAACCCTTGAAAGGGGTAGCCATGTTTGAAAATGTATTTCTGGGCGCCGCGGTCGTTTCGTCTTTGGTGCTCGTGGCCTTGATCATCAATTTTGGAGGCCAAGCCATGTGCGCCACGCTTATCAAGCGTCGCGTGAAAAGCGAGCAGGAGGCTCGCTGGCGCCGTGAAAGCGAGGCCGACTCCGAGCGTTGGCGTAAGGAGAAGCGCGAGTGGAACCGAAAGGTTCAACTCGCCAAGTGTCACTTGGTGGGTGCCAAGGATTGGCGCGATTCATATGGCAAGGAGGAATTTGTAAAAGAGCTTTATGGGGACACTGTTCCCCAGTACCTCTGGTATGCGTTTAGTCGTCTCAACGAAGGGGAGACCTCAGAGGTGGTTAAGATTTTCTGGGCCAACAGTTACCCAAATTTTGGGGATCTTGAGGGCCACAGCATGTTGAGGGTTAGGAACGCAAAAGCGTTCCACGCCGAAGTAAAACTGTGTAGTGGCAAGGTGCTGGTGCTCGAGCAGATTGGCCACGCCCAGTGGTGGGAAGATCCTGCTGAAGGTTTCCCCGTGGGCGTGGTAAGGTTCTCACAGGAAGGATTCTGCGAGAACCTTCCGAACGAAAGTTCGGAGGCAGCCTAGAGCAGTCTAGGCAGAAAAAATATGCACCAGTTGGTGCTAGAACCTCAAACAGCATTTGTTGTTTGAGGTTTTTTAATTATGCCTTTATAGTTGGGCGATTTTTTGGTATAGTAAATAATATTTAAAATAAAAATTCATGCAAGAATCTATTATATATAAAGGTTTAACACAAGCAGAGGCTGAGAAAATTTTAATTAAAGATGGTTTTAATGAATTGCCAGCTCAAAAAAAGCAAAGCTGGTTTTTTATGCTTTATAAAATTTTATCTGAACCAATGTTGGTTTTATTATTACTAGCTGGTTTGGTTTATTTATTTTTGGGTGACATAAAAGATACTTTAGTACTTTTATTCTCTGTGTTTGTGGTTATTGGAATCACTTTTTATCAAGAAAGAAAAACTGAAAAAACCTTGCAAGCCTTAAAAGATTTAACCAGTCCGCGGGCTTTGGTTATAAGAAACCAAAAAGAAATAAGAATTCCTGGCAAAGAAGTTGTAAAAGGAGACATTATTATAATTCGCGAAGGTGATAGAGTCCCTGCAGATGCAGTTATTTTAGATTGTTTAAATCTTTTTATTGATGAATCACTTTTAACAGGTGAATCAATGGCAGTTAGAAAAACCGAAGTAGAAAATAATAAAGATTTTAAAAGTCAAAGACCAGGTGGAGATAATTTACCTTATGTTTATTCTGGGTCTTTAGTAACTTCGGGCAGTGGTCTGGCAAAAGTAGTTTTTACTGGCAAAAATACAGAAATTGGAAAAATTGGAAAAAGCTTAGAAAATATAAAAGAAGAAGACACTTTGTTAAAAAAAGAAACTGCAAAAATTGTTAGGTTTGTAGCTATTATTGGAGCTATTTTATGTATTCTAGTCATTGCTTATTATGCTTTTTATAAAAATGATTTAGTTTCAGGATTTTTAGCAGGCTTAACTTTAAGCATGGCTATTTTGCCAGAAGAATTTCCAATTGTGTTTTTGATTTTTTTAACTTTAGGGGCTTGGCGGATTTCTAAAAGAAATGTTTTAACCAGAAAAAGCGCAACTATTGAAACATTGGGAGCTGCTTCTGTTTTATGCACAGACAAAACCGGAACTTTAACCTTAAATAAAATGGAGCTTTCTAGTTTGTTTGATGGAAAAAGTTTTTATGAAATAAGTGATTTAGCTACTACCATATTGCCAGAAAATTTTAAAAATCTTTTAAAATATTCATTTTTAGCATGCAAAAAAGATGCCTTTGAGGAAATTGAAAAAGAAATAATTAAAATGTCACACTTATATATTACAGATTTGCCTGAAAAAAACATGGAATTAAATTTAGTTAAGGAATATCCTTTATCAAAAAGCTTATTTGCATTATCAAATGTTTGGCAGTCATCAGGTATTAATAATTTTTTTGTGGCTTGTAAGGGTGCTCCAGAATCTGTTTTAGAACTTTGTCATATTAATGCAAATTATAAAAAAGAAATTTTACAGAAAGTAAAGGAAATGTCAGAAAAAGGATTAAGGGTTTTAGCTGTAGCAAAAGCAAATTATAATGAAAGCATTTTACCTGAAAATATTCATAAATTTGATTTTGAGTTTTTGGGTCTTTTAGGTTTTGTTGATCCTGTAAGACCAAATACTGAGCGTTCAGTAAAAGAAGCTTATTCTGCAGGAATGCGTGTAATTATAATTACAGGAGACTATCCTGGGACTGCTCAATTTGTAGCAGAAAAAGTTGGAATTAAAAATTACAACAAATTTTTAACTGGCAGTGACCTTGAAAAATTAAGTCATATACAGTTGCGTGAAAAAATAAAAGATGTAAATATATTTGCCAGAGTTGTGCCAGAGCAAAAATTACTAATTGTAAACGCGCTAAAAGCCAATAATGAAATTGTGGCCATGACAGGGGATGGTGTAAATGATGCTCCAGCTTTAAAGTCCGCTAATATTGGAATTGCCATGGGCCAAAGAGGAACTGATGTAGCCAGAGAAGCTTCAGCTTTAGTTTTATTGGATGATGATTTTTCTTCTATTGTTTTAGCTGTGCGCTTGGGGCGCAGAATTTTTGAAAATATTAAAAGTGCCATGGGTTATTTGTTGGCAGTTCATGTACCAATTGCAGGAATGTCAATTTTGCCATTATTTTTTGGGCTTCCAACTGTTATGTTTCCAATTCATGTGGCATTTTTAGAATTAATTATTGACCCTGCATGTTCTACGGTTTTTGAAGCAGAAAAAGAAGATAAAAATATTATGAAGCGTCCTCCAAGAAATCTGCGTACTCCAATGTTTAGTTTTAAAACAATTTCTTTAAGTATTTTACAAGGCGCAGGAGTTTTGCTGGCAACCTTTGTATTATATTATTTGGCCATAAAGTCTGGTAAAACAGAATTAGAAGCAAGAAGTTTTGCTTTTGCATCTTTAGTATTATCTAATTTAACCCTTATAGTTATAAATTTATCATGGAGCAAAAATATTCATAAAATTATTTTAAGTGCAAATAAAATTCTATTTTTTGTAATTTTTGGTACATTGGTATGCTTGTTTGCAGTTTTATATGTTCCTTTTTTAGCAAATTTGTTTCATTTAGCCCCAATTAGTCCAGCAGACT
Source organism: Candidatus Staskawiczbacteria bacterium (assembly GCA_903913175.1). GTDB lineage: Bacteria > Patescibacteriota > Minisyncoccia > Minisyncoccales > Staskawiczbacteraceae > XYB1-FULL-32-11. The sequence continues at coordinate 2,234 of CAIWKF010000011.1, read as the reverse complement.
TTATATTTATTTTTGCTGTTGTTTTAGCTAGTTTAATTTGGTTTGAAATTCTAAAGCTTATCAGAAACTAAAATGTATGCTATACTAATAACATGATTATAGATGATGTCAAAATTAAAATAACAGCGGGAAAAGGCGGAAACGGCATGGCGGTTTTTAATAAAATAAAAATGGCTTTGGGGCCAACCGGAGGAAGTGGCGGAAAGGGCGGAAGTATATTTTTAGAAGGAGTCTCTGATCTAACTGCCTTAAAACAATTTAGATTTAAAAAAGATATTAAAGCAGAAAAAGGTGAAAACGGAAAACCACAATTACGCGATGGTTTTGATGCAGAAGATTTATTTTTGCAGGTTCCAGTTGGTACAGTTTATAAAAATTTAACTAATGGCAGGTCTTTTGAAATTACAAAAATTGGTCAAACAGATCTAATTGCCAAAGGAGGAAAAGGAGGAAAAGGAAATTATAAATTTAGATCTGCCACAAACACTAGTCCAAAAGAGTTTCAAATGGGCACAGATGGTGAAACTTTTGAAATTCAATTTGAACTAAAACTTATTGCAGATGTGGGGTTTATTGGTCTTCCAAATGTGGGTAAATCAAGTCTGCTTAATGAATTAACCAATGCAAAAAGTAAGGTGGCAAACTATGCGTTTACTACTTTGGAACCAAACTTGGGCGCTTATTATGATTTGGTTTTAGCAGATATTCCAGGTTTAATTGAAGGAGCAAGCACTGGCAAAGGTTTGGGAATTAAATTTTTAAAACATGTTGAGCGCACTAAAACTTTATTTCATTTAGTTTCTGCTGAGTCTCTTGATCCAATTAAAGATTATAATGATGTCAGAAATGAGCTTAAAGAATATAATTTACAACTTTTGCAAAAAATTGAATACATATTTTTAAGTAAAATTGACACAGCTAGCAAAGAAAGAATTTTGGAAATTAAAAGTCAGTTTAAAGAAGTTGGTAAAGATATAATTGAAATTTCTATTATTGATAGTGAAAGTCTTGACAGTGTCAAGAAAATTTTAAATGCTATTGCAGAAGATAAAAAAGTTAAAACTTTATAATAATTTTTTAATAATTTGTACGTCGCAATGCTTTGCGACATAAGTGTCGTTTATTGCGATAAACTCCCTTAATAGTTATTTACAGGCTTTTGCCTGTTTTTTTGTTTTGCAAAATGCTAAAATAATAAAATAGAAGAAATTATATGAAAAAAGAAAATATTAATAAAAAGAAAGAAAAATTTAATAAAGTCGCCGAAGGCGAGCCTCGCCAAAGGCGGGGCGAGATTGTTATTTACAGTGCAGAAGATGGGCAAGCAAGGCTGGAGGTTTTGTTGGAAAACGAAACAGTTTGGCTTTCGCAAAAACAAATGTCAGAATTATTTGATAAAGGGTTGCCCACGATTAATGAACATATTAAAAATGTTTTTAAAGAGGGTGAGTTGCTAGAAGAATCAACTATTCGGAAATTCCGAATAGTTCAAACTGAGGGCGAAAGAGTTATTGAGAGAGATATAGATTTTTACAATCTTGATGTTATTATTTCTGTTGGGTATAGGGTAAATTCAAAACAAGGAACTCAATTTAGAATTTGGGCAACGCAAAAACTAAAAGAATATATTATAAAGGGTTTTGTTATGGATGACGAAAGATTAAAACAAGGTGGCGTAAGAGCCAGATATTTTGAGGAACTTTTACAGAGAATTAGGGATATAAGATCTAGTGAAAGAAATTTCTATCAAAAAGTAACAGATATTTATGCCACGAGCATTGATTACAAAAAAGATGATGAAATGACTAAAACTTTTTTTGCCACTGTGCAAAATAAAATGCATTTTGCAATTCACGGACAAACAGCTGCAGAAATGATAGAAAAAAGAGTAGATAGCAAAAAGCCGTTTATGGGTTTAACAAATTTTAAAGGGAAATATATAACTGAAAATGATGTTGCTGTTGCAAAAAATTATCTTTTAGAGCCAGAACTTAAAAAATTAAATTTAATTGTGTCTATGTATCTTGATTTTGCAGAATTACAAGCTTTGGAAAACAAGCCAATGAAAATGGCTGACTGGATAATAAAATTAGACGAATTTTTAAAAGCTAGTGAGAAAAAAATTCTTAACAGTGCTGGTAAAATAAGTCACCAGCAGGCTATAGAAAAAGCAAATGTAGAATTTTTAAAATATAGAGAAGGATGTGATAAAAATTACATTTCTGATTTTGATA
>CAIWKF010000010.1 GCA_903913175.1 Candidatus Staskawiczbacteria bacterium | reverse complement strand
GCAATAGTTCTTGCTCCTGGCAGTATTGAGCCGTATATTATCATATGGCTTCCATTATACTTTCCTTTCATAATTTTAGAAGAGCTAGGTGTATCATATCATATGAACCAGCGCAAAAACTTGACATATCACTATAATAGTTATATAATTAAGAATAGAAAAAATAGTTCTTTTTAATTGAATGTATTTGTATTTTGCCATGCCAGAAAGAGGTTTAATAATAAACAATTTTCTGGTGTGGCAAAGTTAGCCACTGGTTTTGTGCGGCAAATTTGTTTTTCCTTGTCGGAGAAACAATAGTACCCGCTAACAAAAGGAGGTCTTGCTATGGCAAGCCAAAAAATGACACTCGCACAGTTGGTGGACATTCTGGGGATTCTGTGGAAGATGTTTTTCGGTGGTGAGGTCGCATACGACGAAGTGTCCTGCGAAACCGCACAAGGCATCGTCAAGGGCGATCACAAGTGGGTTGCTCGGCAGTTCGTGAGCTTTTTGGCAAATGGTTGCCGGTTTGTTTGTGGTGGTCTCAAGATCGTCACGGCTTCGTTCAGTCCGGCAGAGTGCATCGGTGGTGAATGGTCGTTCTGGAAAGGCGATCAAAAAGGCAATGGTAAAGAGGGTGATGAGGCGCGCGACAAGGCGTCGCTCTCCCTGACCGAAGTGGACTTCGAGAAAGTCGATTTCTTGACCTGCTTGGAGACAGGTGAGAGTCGGATTGTCGGCGAGAAAAAGCTCGAGCGACTGCAAGGTCTCGGTCGCACGATCTACGGCACCACCGTTGGCTGGGGCCTCTGGTTGGATTACCAACAGAATGGGGCACAAAGCGTGCTCGAAAAGCTGTATCAGCAAAAGGGTATCACCTATATCGATTTCTTTGGTGATGTCCTTCGGTCTCCGGGCGGTAACCGCTATGTGCTGTACCTCTCTCGTCGCGGTGGTGGTTCGTGGCGCTGGGCCTCTTGCTGGCTCGGCAACGATTGGAGCGCCAGGAGCTTCACCGCGGTTTCCCAGCAAGTGTCTTCTTTGTAAGTTCTTTGGACTTTGGATTTTTGTCCTTATCCTTGGATTCTTTTGCCCTTTGCGAACCTTGGAGGAACGCAAAGGGCTTTTATTTTCCATAAAACTTTGATAAACTAAAAATGGTAATAGGCGAATCTTGCATGAGACTACGGTTTCAAGCGGCCGAATCCAGTATTTGCACGCTGAGAGCGTTTGCGATTACGGTTTCAAACGGAGGGTGTGTAAAGTACTTTCAAAAAGAAGATACTTGGTATAAAGTGCTATTGCATTTAAGATGCAAAATTCGATTCAACCCTGAGATCATTTCATATAAATTTCGAGGGGTGGTGGCACAGGAGGCATTTTATATAATTTCGGAATCCGGACGGTAACCGCTATGTGCTGTACCTCTATCGTAACAATGATGGTTCGTGGAACTGGAACTATAACTGGCTCAACAACGATTGGAACGCCAGGAACTTCACCGCGGTTTCCCAGCCAGTCTCTTTATTTTCTCTCCTTACTGGGAGAGTTTTGTTTTAATAATTGTCCCGACCATCCCCCAAGCATTTTTCCAACTTCATCTATTTTTGTAGATAGCTCAATATATTTTTTATTTTCCAATGATTTTGTCTCCCAAAGTAGCAGTAAAAATATTTTAAGTGTGTCTATCTTTCTAATTGCGAGTCGGACATAAGGCATTTTTTCTTTTGGAGAAAGAAAACTAGCTGTGACAATTGCTTCAACTGCCTCAATAAAAAATTTATCAATTTTTTCTCCCAGAGAATACCTGTGAACTTTTGGTATGATTGAATAATGTTTATACCAGATTAAATATGTGTCTTTTAGCTTTTGTAAAACAGGCAAAAGTCGGGGGGGGGGGATTAGAGGAAAAATTATTTTGAATATTTTGATTATGAAAATTGTTTTGAATCATAAATTTGAAGATTTAATTAGTATTGAAAATTTGCTTTTAGCTTGGCAAGAATTTATTTTGGGCAAAAAAAACAAAAATGATGTCCAAGAATTTTATTTTCGCTTAATGGATAATATCCTATCACTTAATTTTGATTTATTCAATCTTAAATACAAACATAGTGGCTACAAAGAATTTAAAATTAATGATCCAAAGCCAAGAATAATTCATAAAGCAGGTGTTAGAGACAGATTGTTGCATCGAGCAGTTTATAGAATTTTGTATCTATTTTTTGAGCGAACTTTTGTTGCAGATTCGTTTTCCTGCCAGACTAACAAAGGAACTCATAAAGCTATTAAAAGATTTCGCTCGTTTGCATATAAGATATCAGAAAATAATACAAAAACTGTTTGGGTTTTAAAGTGCGATGTTAAAAAGTTTTTTGCTAGTATTGATCAAGTAATTCTCATGAGAATCTTAAAAGAATACATACCCGACAAGAATATCATAAATTTGCTTTTTGAAATAATTAGCAGTTTTTACTCAATGAAAATTGGCAAAGGTTTGCCACTTGGGAATTTAACTTCGCAATTATTTTCTAATATTTATATGAATAAATTTGACGAATATGTAAAACACAAGCTTGGAGTGGAATACTATGTCCGTTATGCCGATGATTTTGTATTTTTATCGCAAGATAAAAAACAATTGGAAGGCTTAGTCCCAAAGATAAGTGAATTTTTATTAAATAATTTAAAACTTAAGTTACATCCAAAAAAAGTGTTTATAAAAACCCTTGCTTCTGGTGTGGATTTTTTGGGTTGGGCTAATTTTTCAAATTATAGAGTTTTGAGAGATAAGACCAAAAAGAGAATGCTAAAAAGGCTCAAACAAAACAATAGTTTAGAAACTATAAATTCTTATTTAGGACTACTAAAACATGGTAACACGGTAAAAATTAGAAAACAAATTTTAACCAGTACAAAAACCCAGTGCGAAAATATGTCCCGCCCAAATGATAATGTCATAGTATGGGCAAAGTAGAAAT
>CAIWKF010000009.1 GCA_903913175.1 Candidatus Staskawiczbacteria bacterium | reverse complement strand
ATACGCCAAATATAAAATCTTGTCAATATTTCAGAATAATTTACTACCTTATAATAATTATACCACTCATTTTATTTGAGTTCCAGGCGCAACTTCTTTTTCTGGTTGCAAAATTACTGGCAAGCCGTCTACTGTGGCACACAAAATCATGCCATTACTCATAAGCCCCATAATTTCTCGTGGTTCCAAATTCACAATAAACAAGGCTTCTTTGCCCACTAGAAATTCTGGCTCGTACGATTTGGCAATCCCAGAAATAATTTGCCTAATTTCTCTTGCAGGTTCTGCAACCGGAGCATCTTGCACGGTTTCAGTATTTTCGCTCACTTCTGCAACTTTGTTTTCTTCTATAGGCAAAACTTTAGTGGTTACTGGCCCAAAATCTACCTCTAGTTTTAAAAGTTTTGGCGAACCTTCAACTTTTTCTGCACTTACAATTCTTCCAATTCGCATTTCGTTTTTTATAAAATCCTCAAATTTTATTATTTCCATATAGATATATTTTCGTGACAAGATAATAAACTTTTTGCAGGTCTGGGCCTACCCGCCCAGGGCGGGAGGGGGTGCCAACTACCGGAAAAAGGTTTATTGTCGAGCGAAGAAAAAAATTATTTTATCATTTTTCTTAAAGCGCAAAATTCACAATCCTTATTATTACAAGTTTTATCCCAAAAACTTAAATCTAAAATTTCTTGTGCTATTTGTTTAATTTGTAACTCCAAATCCCCCACCATTTCAGGTGTTATAGTAAAAAGTTCTTTTTTATAATTTCCTTTTTCATCTGGCTGAATAAAATCAATTTCTCCGGACTGCATTTTAAATTTTCCATTTTGGTAATTATTTAAAAGCAAATTATAAAAAGTCAATTGACGCAAATAGTCACCAGAGCTATTTTTATTTAAACCACCAAGCTCATTTCTTGATTTAGCTTTACCAGTTTTATAATCTACCACATTTACATTATTAGCTGAATCTATTATTTCTAATTTATCAATCTTACCATTTATTGTAATGTTTTCTGCCAACTCAATTCTTGTAATATTTACTTCATTAAAAATGTTAGTTTTCCATGACTTACGATAAAAGTCATAATAGCCACTTAAAGCCTCTTTACCTTTTTCTAGCATTTCTACATATTCATTTTTCACAATTGGCTGTTTTTCCAAAGATTCTTTAAATCGCTTCATTAAATAGTCTTTTTTTAAATATTTGCCATTTTTCAATGCGTCAAAATAGTTTTTAAGAGCCTCATGGACAGCAGTTCCAAAAATCATAAACTTATTTTGATTGCCAGGAAGCCTGAGTAAATTATTAAAAAAGTAATTCCAAGGACATGCTAAATAATTATTTAATGCTGTAACTGAAAGCCCGTTTTTAATAAACAAATCATTTAAAAACTCTTTTTCTTTAATACTGGCCTTGTTATCAAAATCTTTAGCAAATTCAGTTTCTGAATCATTCTCAGGAATTTTAATTTCTACATTTTCCATTTCAAATGTTTTTATAAATTCAGGTTTTATTTCTTGCACAAAAACGCTTGATAACTTTTCTCTGCCTTCTTGATTTTTTATAGCATAAGTAATGGTTACCTGTTTTTTGGCACGAGTAATTGCCACATAAAATAAATTTCTTTCATCTTCATCATCATCTTCGGCTAAATCATTATCAATTTTATTTAACATAGAAAAAATCTGTGAAGGTAATTTTATATTTTCATGGTTTCTACGGCCCCCCCAATGCCCGTCTTGTGCATTTATAATGTAAACATAATCAAACTCCAGCCCTTTTGATTTGTGGGCAGTCATAAGCCTAACCTTGCCCAAAGAATAGAGTAAGCCCTTATTTTTAATAGAAATGTTATGTTCTTTAATAACATTTAAGTATTCAAAAAAATCATCTAAGGTATAGTCTTTATGACTAGTAATTAATCCTTTAACTTGATCAAAAAATGTTCCCAGTTTTTCAATTTTTTCGATTGCCAATGAATCTGACAAAATTTTTGCCAAAAGCCCAGAATCGCGTATTATATCTTCAATAATTGCTACAGCATTTTTATTATAACTTTGCTTTTTCCACAATGATAATTTTTTATAAATTTCTTTTAGTTTATCTATGTTTTCAATTTTAGCTTCCTGCATTATGTTTTCTGATTTTATCACATCATAAAGCCCTAAACTTCCTCTTTTAAAACTAGAAAGCTTATAAATGTCTAGTGCTGGAATATCAAAAATATCAACATATAAAAGCTCTACTAACTCCCGATCTTTTCCAAAACTTTGTACTGCTCTTAAAATTATCAAAAGCTTTTTAATATCTTGGTCATCTAAAATATCTTGGTCTGACTCTATGGTAAAAGAAATATTAAATTTTCTAAAAATTCTGGCAATCTCAAAAACATCTCTATTTTCGCGATACAAAACTGCAATTTGTTCTGGCTTGTGCCCATTGTCAATTAATTGCTTAATATTATTAGCTAAAAAATTGTATTCTGCTTTTGGGTTTAGAAATGGTCTTATATTAACTAGATTCTCTGGATTGTTAGAATTAGATAATAGTTTAAGAGAATCTGGTTTTAAATTATGCGAAGCATCTAAAATGGTTTGCGTTGATCTATAATTATGCTTTAAGGAAATTTCTTTAACATTTTTATACAAATTTTTAAAATACAAAAAGTTTTCTAATGAGGCTCCTTGAAATCTAAAAATAGCCTGCTTTTCATCTCCTACAATAAATAAGTTTGGATTTTTATAATAACTAGCTAAAAGCTCTAGGATTTTATTTTGTGCGCTATTGGTGTCTTGGTGTTCATCAACCAAAATATACTGATATTTTTCTTGTAAAATTAAAAGCAAATCATTACTTTTCTGCAAAGCCACTTTTACTTCCACAATCATATCACTATAGTCATAAAAATTTGATTCCCTTAAAGATTGCTGATATTTTTTATAAACAATGGCTAATTCTTTATTGCGTTCAATATTTTTTTGAAGCATTATATATTTGCCTTTCATTTTTCCTTTGTAAGCACCTTTTTTATTATACAAATCTTCTATATTTTCAAATTCATTATCTTCTTTTTCAATAATTTTTTTAAAATCATCAGGTAAAAAACCTTGCTGCTTTAAATCAGAAATTGCAAAAATAATTGACGACACATAAAAATACCTACTACCAAAAGGTTTTAGTTTAACCAAATTGGAACTGTCAATAATTTCTCTAATAATTTTAATTTGATCAACATCAGAAATATTAGTAGAACCAATAATTTCTGGAAAGTCATCGGGGTATTCTTTAATAATATTGTTAGCAAAACCATGAAAAGTAGTAATATTTACGCGATAAGCCATAGTGCCAATAATTTCCGACAAATTTTTACGCATAGAAGCCACTGCGCTTTCAGTAAAAGTTAACGCCAAAATGCTCTCTGGCGCAGTGTCAGTTTTGTCCAAAATATTGGCTATTCTCATAGTCAGCAAATGAGTCTTTCCTGTACCAGGGCCTGCAATTACCATAATTGGCCCCTCAATTTCATCTACCCCCATTTTCTGCTCTGGGTTTAGTTTATTATATAAATTCTTAAATTTTTCTTTTACTTTTTCTTCCATAATTTTATATTGTATCATTTTAGAATAAAATAAAAAAGTGAGCGAAAAAATATGTAAAGGCTAAATAGAAATGTCATACCTGCCGGCAAAGTAGAAATGTCATACTTGCCGGATTTTTTTTGTTTTTT
>CAIWKF010000008.1 GCA_903913175.1 Candidatus Staskawiczbacteria bacterium | reverse complement strand
GTTTGGCTAGGAAAAATATTGAAGATAATTTTTTTAATAAAGAAAAATATTATAAAGAAATATTCGAAAATGATCCAAAAAAGCTTTTATTAGCATATTTAATTTTTGATTATTGTGATGGAGAATCTAAAAAAAATAAATTAAATGGAGACGAGCTAAAATATTTTGGGGCGTTACATATAGCCAATATTATATGGCGTAATAATCTAAGTAGTTTTATTAAAAATTTTGATATCCAAATTAAAGATTTTGAGAATAGTAAGATAGATATTGAGAAAGAATATGATAAAGCTTATATTAAATTAAATAAAATAATCAATAATGCAAAAAAACAAGAAGAGATATTGGGGTTAGGGCATTATTTAAGCAGATTAGAGGTTGACTCTTTATTATTTAAAACAGCTGAAAATAAAGAATGAACTACATAGGATCAAAATTATCGTTATTAGAATTTTTGGAAGAATCAATAAATAAAGTTGCAGATAAAAATTGTAAGGTTTTTTGTGATTTATTTGCTGGGACAGGAATTGTTGGAAGTTATTTTAAAAAGAAAGGATATAAAATTATTGCTAATGATATTCAATATTACAGTTATGTTTTGAATAGACATTATATTGGGAATCATAAGGAATTAAAATTTTTAAAGTTGATAAAGAAAATTCCAGAATTAAAAAACGTTGAGATTAAAGACAGGAAAGACTTTGTGTGTAAATTATTAAATGAGTTAAAGGGGGAGAAAGGATTTGTCTATAGTAATTATTGTGTTGGCGGAACAAAAAATAAAAAAATAGAGAGGCAATATTTTTCTGATGAAAATGGAATGAGATGTGATGCTATTAGAAAAAAGATTGAAAATTGGAAAAAGGAAAATTTAATTTCTGACAATGAATATTATTTTTTAATTACCACGCTTGTTGAATCAATTGATAAATACGCAAATACAGCCTCTGTTTATGGTGCTTTTTTAAAACAGTTGAAGAGTACTGCACAAAGAAGCTTGGTTTTAAAACCAGTAGAGCTGATAATTAATGAACAAGAGCACCAAGTTTTTAATGAGGATATAAATGAGTTATCTAAAAAAATTAGTGGTGATATTTTATACTTAGACCCACCATATAATCAAAGGCAATATGCGCCAAATTACCATATGTTAGAAACTATTGCAAAATATGACAACCCCAAAATACATGGAAAAACAGGTCTGCGAGATTATCAAAATCAAAAATCATCTTATTGCTCAACTTCACAGGTTAAAAATTCATTTAAAGATTTAATTTTAAATGCAAAAGTAAAATATATTTTTTTAAGTTATAATAACGAGGGGCTAATGAGCGCGAATGATATAAGAGAAATAATGAGTTTGAGGGGAAAATATGGATTTTTTACAAAAGAATATAACCGCTTTAAAGCAGATAAGTCAGAAAGTAGAAATTTTAAAGCAGATAAAACAATTGAATATTTACATTATGTAGTTTGTAATTAAAAAATATAAATGTTTAAAAGTTTTAAAAACATAAAAAAACAAAAGGGTTTTACTTTAATGGAGGTTGTAGTTTCTGTTGGAATTTTTGTTATTTTAATAACAGCTGTAGTACAAATTTACATTTTAATCATGAGCCAAATTGCAAGTTATAGAGAACAAACAGAAATTTCTTCTTTGGCTCAGCAATATATAGAAATAGCTAGAAATCTTCCGTATAATGCTATTGGAACTTTAGAAGGAAACCCACATGGAGACTTGGCAGATTTACCCAATGTTATAAATGTTACTTTTGGTACAAATATATATAATATTTATTATGCAGTTAGTTATGTTGATGACCCTGCCGACGGCACAATATTAGCTGGAACAGACCCTGCTCCTAATGATTATAAACAAATAAAACTTTATATTGAAAATGTGCAGAAAAATAAAACTAGTAATTTTTTAACCAATATAGCTCCAAAAGGCCTTGAAGGTTTAGCTAGTGGAGGTGCAATTTATATAAATGTTATTGATGCCAACGGTGAAGCTGTAGCAGACGCTACAATACAAATAACCAATACTTCTTTAAGTCCAAATATAGATGTAACTAGAAAAAGCGATGAAAATGGCAAATGGATTGAAGTGGCTTTGCCAGTTAGTGTCAGCAGTTATCACATTAAAGTAAGTAAAAACGGTTATTCTTCAGATCAAACTTATCCAATTTCAACAGAAAATCCAAACCCAATAAAAGAAGATTCTACAGTTTTAAATGGGCAAGTTACATTGGTTAGTTTTGGTATTGATCAATTAAGTAGTTTAACTTTTAAAACTTTAGATCAGTCTTGTGAAGTTGTTTCTGGTGTTAGTTTAAATATTGTTGGGTCTAAAAAAATTGGGACTACGCCAGATATTTTCAAATTTAATAATTCTTATACATCAAATTCTTCTGGGTTGATTTCTTTGTTAGACCTTGAATGGGACACTTATTCCCCAGAACTGAATGGGAACGATTATATGATTTATGGAAGCTATCCAATTCAGCAAGTAAGTATTTTACCAGCAACTCAACAAAACTTTACCTTAATAGTTGGAAACAAAACTGCCAATAGTTTATTGACAATTGTTAAAGACTCTACAACTTTAAACCCAATTGAAGGAGCAAGTGTTCAATTGCAAGCAATGAGCTTGCCAAACACATTTACAATTACTTCTTTAGCAAATGCTAATGGGCAAATTTCTTCACCTGGCGTAAATACTGTAAATAATGGAACAAATAAAACATTTAATATAACTGCAAACTCAGGATTTTCTATAAAAGATGTTGCAATAGATGGCGTTTCTTTTGGTGCTATAAGTAATTATACTTTTGAAAATGTCAGTGAAAATCACAGCATTGTAGCAAGCTTTTTTTCAAATACTGGTTGGTTGTCTGGGTTTGGGTATAGAAAAAAAATTACCATATCAAACGCTAATGTAAATTCAAATTTAGAAAATTTCCCAGTGCTTGTTAATATTGTAGCTGATAGTAATATGTCTTCTGCGCTAGCTAATGGTCATGATATTAGTTTTACTGATTTAGACGGAAGCTCAATATTAAATTATGAAAGGCAATCATGGTCTGGTGGGAATGGCTCTGCAGTAACCGCTAGTTTTTGGGTAAAAGTTCCAATAGTTAGTTATGAAAATTCAACATCTATTTATATTTACTATGGGAAGGCTGGCGCAGAAGATGGGCAAAATATTACAGAAACATGGGATGAAAATTATAAAGGCATATGGCACTTAGAAGATAGCGCAAGTAATAAAACAGTAGTAGATTCAACTGGGGTAAATAACGGCACAAGTAGTGCAAATACTAGCACAAAATCTGTAGCAGGAAAAATTAACAAAGCACTTACATTTAATGGAACAAGTGACTATGTAAATTTTACTACAAATATTGGAGCTTTTACTACAAATAGTAATTTTACAATTTCTGCATGGGTAAATTCTTCTTTAGATTCAACAGATGATGTCATTTATGGAAACACAGAAAATGGTCAAGGTTATCATTTGGGCATTAATTCTTCAAAAAAAGCTAGATTTATTTTATATAAAGATAGAAATAATTATAAAGGAATTGATTCTTCTGTTTTAACCTCTGGTTGGCACCAAATTACTGGAGTGTGGACAGGAACTGCTGCAAAAATTTTTATTGACGGACAAGAAAATTCAGCCACAGCAGTATCAAGGGGAACAGTAAGCTCAATAACAACAACAACAAGTACAAAAATTGGTCTAGACACAACAAGTGGTGGGCATTACTTTAAAGGACCGATTGACGATGTTAGAGTATCTGATTTAATTCGTTCTGCTGATTGGATACATTTTGAATATCATAATATTTTAGATGTCGGAAATAATTTAACTTTTGAAAATCAAGAAGTATTTTTGCCAGTTTATACAATAACAACTTCTGCTGAAACTGGTGGATTTGTCAATTTTTCAGGAGTGGTCCAAGTAGAAAAAGGTAGTAGTCAGACACTTATTATAACTACAAAAACTGGTTATGAAATGACAGATTTATTGGTAGATGGCATTTCAGTTGGAATAAATAATACTTATACATTTAATAATATCATAGCCAATCATACAATTTCTGCAAAATTTATTTTAAATACTAGTTTATTCTCTAACATAGCTACAAAATTTACTGGAGGAAGTGTTCAAAGTCAGCAAAGTTGGATTTCTGGTTCTGGACAAGAAAACTTTTATGATATAAATAAATATTTTTTTGACGATGGAGGTATAAGCGTTGATATTATTCCAACTGCCCTAAGATTAAAAAAAATGGGAGAGGTTTATGTAAATTCCGGGGTATTAACATCTTCAACTTTTGATACAAAAACAGATCAAACTTTTTATACAACTTTAACTTTTGATCCAGCTTCTCAAGATGCATCTACAAACTTAAAATTTCAGCTTGCGACAAATAATGATAATATTACTTGGGACTATTATGGCCCAGATGGAACTAGTAATACTTATTATGAAGTTTCAGGGACAACAATTAATTCTTTAAATAATAATAAAAGATATATTAGGTATAAAGCCTTTCTTTCAACTACAGATAGTTATAAAACGCCAGTTTTAACTAGCATAAATATTAATTATGTATCAGGATGTTTTACGCCAGGACAAGTAATGTTTTCTAATTTAAATTCCTCTAATAGATATATAACCATAGTTAGTATGCCGGGGTATCAAACAAAAATAATTCCAGATTTAAATATTCAGACAAATAATATTTTATCTATATTATTAGGTCGTTAAAAAAAGCAATTATAATGAAAAAGGTACAAAATTTAAAATTAAAATCGTTTTTATTTAAACAAAAAGGCTTTACTTTAATAGAGGTGCTTGTAGTAATAGCGATTATTTCACTTTTAATTTTTGATCTTTCTTCATTGGCTAGTTTTGTTTTTACTGGCTCACAAGAACAAATATCTTCTTCTGCTAATGTAGACTATGCTATGAATGTAGTTTCAAAATTTACTAATGAGATAAGGAATGCTTCTATGGGAAATACTGGTTCTTTTTCATTAAGTAAGGCAGATAATGCTGAAATAATTTTTTATTCTTCTTCTGGTGCTAGCGGGGGTAATATTAATAGAATTAGATATTGGTTATCTGACGGCACCTTATATAAAGGGGTGGTTGTGCCAACAGGAAGCCCTTTAACATATAATTTAAGTTCAGAAAGCGTATCTGTAGTTCAAATTGATTTGGTAAACGGCCAAACGCCTTTATTTTATTATTATGATGGAAATTATAATGGTTCTACTGAACCCTTAACTCAACCAGTTAATATAAATCAAATTAAATTTGTTAGAATAAACTTGATAGTTTTAAAACAAGTTACCAAAGATAGTACTAGTAATTTTACAGTAAGCTCTGGGGCTACTATTAGAAATTTAAAAAATAATTTAGGAAATTAATGAACAAGTTTATAAAAAATAATAAGAATCAAAAAGGCGGAATGTTAGTTTACATAATTGTAATAATTTTTATTTTTTCCATTGTTATGGTTCCAATTTTAAGTTTGGTAGCTGGTCAAATTAAATTATTAAAAACTAAAGTTATTAAAGAGGAGGCGCTACAAGTTGCTGAAGCTGGAATAAATTATTATCAATGGAGGTTGGCTCATTATCCAAATGATTATAAAGATGGCACAGCAGAAGACGGTCCATATATTCACGATTATAAAGATTTTGACACTCAAGATCTGGTTGGTAAATTTAGTTTAGAAATTACCCCTCCATTAGTTGGGTCAACTGTAATAACCATAAAATCAACTGGGTGGACAAATGTAAACCCTTCCATTAAAAGAACTATTACTGTAAGATATGGCGTGCCTTCTTTGGCTAAATATTCCTTTTTAAGTAATGATGTAATTTGGATAGGAGAAGATGAATCTGTTTCTGGAGAAATGCAGTCAAATAATGGAATTAGATTTGATGGATATGGTAATGCTCCAATAGGCTCTGCTAAGTCAACTTACACTTGCCCGTCATCACAAGGATCTCCGTGCCCAACTACAAAAAATGGAGTTTGGGGTTCTGCTAGCCAATATACTAAAAATTTTTGGCAGTTTCCCATTCCTGCAGTTGATTTTTCAGCTCTAACCTCAAATCTGTCATCAATGAAGTCTATTTCGCAAACAGCAGGAATATATTTGCCACCATCAAATGCTGAGGGTTATTCTTTAGTTTTTAATAGTAATGCAACAATAAATATATATAAAGTAAACACCCTCCATGATAATCCTGTTGGTATAGATGTTGATAGAGATGCCCATAATGAGGGCACTGACTATGATTTAAGAACACTTCAATTTGTTAAAAATATGCCCACAAATGGCATAATTTATATAGAGGATAGGGTATGGGTAGAAGGAGTAGTTAAAGGAAGGGCAACAATTGCATCTTCTAAACTTCCAGAAATAAGTGATATTCCAACAATTTATATACCAAATAATATTGTTTATACAGCAAAAGACGGGTCAGATGTTTTGGGATTAATTTCGCAAAACGATATAGTTGTTACTTATGCGGCACCAAACAATTTAGAAATTGATGCTGCAATGATTTCTCAAAGCGGTGGTTGCCAATTTTTTTATTATCCTGGAAATATTAAGGAAAATATCACAATTTATGGTTCAATTATGACCTTTAGTCAATGGACATGGACATGGGTTAATAGTTTTGGGAACACCATTTCTGGTTATAAAAATACATATTCTAATTATGACGGCAATCTTTTATATGCTCCACCTCCTGGTTTTCCGCTTTCTACTTTGGGATATCAAACCAAAAGTGTGCAGTATTGCATGGAATCACAATGTGATCACAACAAGGAACTGTGGCTGGCGCAAGATGAATTGGTCATGTATAGTTTTTCAGGAAATG
>CAIWKF010000007.1 GCA_903913175.1 Candidatus Staskawiczbacteria bacterium | reverse complement strand
AATATCTCAAGCAAAGTAAAACCTTTTTGATTTTTACAGTAATAAGTTTTCATACTTTTATGTTAATAATTAATAATTTTAAAAACTATCTTGTTACGCTTATAGTGGCACTATTTTCTGCGCTACATGAGCCAACTGTAATTCTGTTGTTGGCGTCTTTATTTATATAATAAAAACTCTTTGTGGCAGTTCCTGTTGATGGATCTTTCGGAACAGCAACAATGTAATCTGGAGTTAAAGCAGCTGTTAAATCTAAACAAGCAACCACAGTTGTTGCTCCAGCACAAGTAATTGTTGTTGCTGTATCACAACCCGTAGCAGAAGTACCAACAACTTGAGAAGTTCCAGTTACAGCATCAACTCCGGGAATATTACCAGCATTATTAATAGAATATTGATAAACCGCATTTAAAATTGTATTTATATCAGCTCTTCTTTGAGTGTTTCTACCTTCTGCTAATTGTTTCACTGGGTTTATAGCTACAATCACAATTCCTGCTAAAATTGCAATTAAAGCAATAACCAACAATATCTCAAGCAAAGTAAAACCTTTTTGATTTTTACAGTAATAAGTTTTCATACTTTTATGTTAATAATTAATAATTTTAAAAACTATCTTGTTACGCTTATAGTGGCACTATTTTCTGCATCTTTAGCAGTAACTGTAATTCTACTACTTGTGCTATCTTTACAAATATAATAATCTGACCCATTTGTTGTAGAGCTTTTTGGATCAAAAGGCAAAGCAACAACATACTTGGCCGAAGCAGTTAAAACAGATAAATCAACTAAACCAGTGCAAGTACCACCTGTTTTACAAACCTCATTGGTAGCAGTTGTAGTTGCTGCAGTTGCACAGCTAGCAATACTTGGAACTGCACTTGGCAAAGCGCCGTTATTATCAATTGTATATTGGTAAACTGCATTTAAAATTGTATTTATATCTGCTCTTCTTTGAGTATTTCTACCTTCTGCTAATTGTTTAGATGGATTTATAGCTACAATCACAATTCCTGCTAAAATTGCAATTAAAGCAATAACCAACAATACTTCTAGCAAAGTAAAACCTTTTTTATTTTTATTTTGCATTTTTGAAAACATTTGAATTTTAGCCACTAACTCTTGATAATTATTTACCAATGGTCAATTACTAATAAACAATTGTTATTATAATTTATTATAACACAATATATTTTTACAATACCTGTGGATAACTATTTTAAATTTTAACTAATTAAAATCTGAAACTTCTTGCCAAAAAGATATACTTATTGGACTTACAGTACCTACTAAGACTTGAACTTTTCTTGTACTGGTGCCGTCCAACCCAAGTGCTGTAATTTTTCTTGAGTCTACCCCAGTACTAGTTACTACATAAGAACAACTTCCGCTTCCTAAACTTATGGATTGTGTTCCAGTATACGCAACCAACACGGGTAATGGATCTGGTACTGGATCTGGCATTAACATGGAATCACTAATTTGTTGCAAGGCCTCCTCAATACAAGCATCTGCTAAAGAACTGGCCTGATATGACTGCTGTAATGAAAGACTTGTACGCGATGTTCCAAGCCCTAAAAGAATCAAAGAAGTTGATATAGAAAGACCAATTGCGGCCACAATCAAAGCGCTCATAATGGTTAAAAAACCTCTACTAGTTTGTAGATTATTTCTTATTTGTATTTTTTGATATAGCATCATAGTTTTATTGCTTAATATATTTACCGTTTTCGTAAGCTTCCTGAGCCATAAAATGTCTTAGAATAATTAAATTCATGTCTACCCAAGGCCCCCACAGTAAAGTGCTGTGCATTTGAAGTTTCTAAGGTTGTTGGGTTATAAACTGTAATACTAAATGTTCCTGCACTTACTAAATCAGAAGTTAAAATTGTAGCTTGTAATTGAGTAGCAGAAACATAAATTGTACTTCTCAAAGAACCAGCAAACTTTACCAATGAATCAGTTGAAAAATTATTTCCATAAACTGTCATAATAAATTCCAAAGAACCAATTGGTTTTGATGTTGGAAAAATGCTTGTAGTGCTTGGAATAATATTATGCACAGTAAAAATCTGTGCGTTAGAGGTGCCTCCTCCAGGTAAAGGGTTTGTAACTACCACCAAAAATGTTCCAGCAACACTTAGGTCTGCTGGAATAATAGTTGCTAAAAGTTGTGATGAATTTACAAAACTTGTAACTCTAGTATTTCCATTTAATTTAACAACTGCCCCAGAAACAAATCCACTACCATTTACTGTTAAAGTAAAACCAGCATCACCCAGTGTTTTATTTGTTGGTGAAATTGATGTTGTAGTTGGAATTATGTTGCCAACTATAAATGCTTGCGCATTAGATGTTCCTCCTCCAGGCAACGGGTTTGTGACTGTTATATTATATGTTCCTGCAGTAGTTAAATCTGTATTAGGAATGGCTGCAGTTAATTGAGTAGAATTTACAAAAGTTGTTGTGCGCGCTGAGCCTGCAAAATTTACAACAGAACCTGCAACAAAATTTGTTCCATTTACTGTTAAAGTAAAACCAGCATCACCCACTGTTTTATTTGTTGGAGAAATTGATGTTGTAGTTGGAATTGGGTTGCCAACTGCTGCTTTAAATGTGGCTATTACGCCAGACCATGTTGAAGATGATGAAATAATTGCAGAAACATTTTGCGCATTAACAGATGAAAGAATTTTTTCTTCAAAAACAGTTGCCGTACCATTTGATGTACCACCAGAATTTACTTCGCTTACTTCAGAAAAACTGTTTGATTGTGTTGAAAATGTTCTATTAGAATTATTAGCAGAAATTCCAGCTACAGCCACTTCATTTATTTGAGTAGTTGTTGCCGTTGTACCAGAACTTCCTGTAGTGCCAGAGCCAGATGAAGTTGCTGTTTGGTCAAGAGCAGATGAAGTTGCAGCTCCTGAATATTCTACCAAGGTAAGAGTCGCTCGTGCTGATGAACTTAAAGTCCAAAGTGAACCACCTGATTGAGCTGCTGCATTTTCAATATAATAAATTGCTGTAGAAATAGTTGTGCCATTATTAGATCGCCTAGCTAAAGTCCATCCTAATCCTGCTGGTGGAGTAATTGTTGTTCCCGAACCACCTCTTACAGAAACAATCGCAACCAAAAGATTCCCTGCTTTGGTAGCTGAAAGCCATGTCGCTGTAATTGTAGGGCTATTGTTTCCTATTTCTCGGGTTTGAACCCTTACAATAGCAGCCTCTACTTTTGATATTGGTAAAATTAAAAAAACTATTACAAAAATAATTGCGATAAAAATTTTTAAATTGTTTTTGTTTTTTTTAATTTGAAACATAATATTAGTGTATATGATCAACTGTAAAATTAACATCAACATTACCAGGTGTACCTGGGCGACTTAAATTTCTAAAATTTAAATTTGAAATAATAACTAAATTTGAAGTTAAAGCAACTGGCAAATTGCCCCCTTCTTGCATTGTAATAACCCCGCCAGACAAACTAAAAACTGTTGGATTGTTTAGTGCGTTTTCTGTTTCCAATGAAAGAACTGCAGAATCTGTTCCAGTTACTGGTGAATTAATAGAAACTGCATTTCTTAAAGTTTGAGTAATAATTGTCATTGCTTGATTACCCTCTAAATCTACGGTAGCAATTGTTTGATTTTTAACTCTAGACTCCAAAAGTGTAATCAAAAACATTGAAGTTGTAAAAATCACAATAACAGACAAGCTCATATAAAGAAGTAATTCTATTAAAGTAAAGCCTTTTTGCTGAAAATTATAAGTCATAATAACTATTTCCAATTAGTTAAATAAGTGGTCAAAATAACACTTCCTGCTCTTTGTGGAGTTTCTTGCCATGTTACTGTAGAAGTCAATAATTTTTTATTTACAGAAACAGTCAAAATATTAATTTGTCTAACAAAACCATCGGTTGTATCTGAGTTTCCAGAAAAAAACCATTGATTTGAGGAAATTCCTAAACCATATGACCCATCAACAAGATTTAAAAACGATTCATCTCTTATGTTTCTAACCGCTTCAATGCCCTCTTCTGCTAAAAATGTAGCTCTAGACCTTCCTCCTGCAACTGCAGTACTTTCCTGCCCATAAACTATTGCTCCTACAAAAACTGTAACAATAATAATAAGCAAAGCAGCTGCTAAAAGCGCCTCTAAAATTGAAAATCCTTTTTGATTGTGTTTATTACTTTTAAATTTCATTTTAAGAAATAAAAATTTAATAACTAATTGTTCCTTTTAAATTAACAGCAATATTTCTTATTTCTCCGTTGTTTGATGTTAAAGTTATGGTTCCTGTTGATTGCGGAAAGCCCGTCATTTTACTAAATACAATCTCTGTTAACCCAGATGCCACAACTGACAAAGAAATTCCATATACTTCATCATAATTTATGTCTCTACTAGAATAATTTACACCTTTAAAAACTATAATATTTCCTGATAATATTTTTACTCCCCATGTTATGTCTCCATCACTTGAAATTGCCAAAACCTTTGCCCTACCCAAGCTCTGAGCCACTTGATTTTTAGCAACATCTAAATCATTTTTTGCTATTAAAGTAAAATATGTTGGCATTCCTATACCAACTAAAATAGCAATCAAAACAATTGCAAGTAAAACCTCTAACAAAGTAAAGCCCAAAGAATGTTTGTTCAAATTACATTTAAAAATTACTTTTTAAGTCCACCAATTAAACTATAAATTGGCAAAATTACCGCCAAAGCTACAGCTACTACAGCCAGCCAAACAATTACAAGCATAACTGGTTCTAAAATTACTGCTAAATTTTTGGTGGTATTGTCTAATTTTTCTTCGTAAACACTGCCAATTTTTTTTAAAGTTTGCGATAAATGCCCCGACTGTTCCGAGGTAATTATCATTTGCTGAATTGGTGAAGGAATAAGTTTATTTATTTTTTTATAACTTGAAAAGGTTTTAGCAAAAGAATTTCCTTCTTCAATATTTTGCTCTAGGTATGCATAAAACTTTTTATAAGCTGAAAAATCAGCAGTTTCCTTTATTGATCTTATTGATTCTGTAATTGGCATTCCTGCATCAAGCAAACTGCCCAATAAATATCCAAATCGTGAAATTTCAATTTGTAAAATTATTTTTTTAAAAATTGGCATATTAAATAACAAAAAACTCCCAACTCCCTTGGTTTGTTTTAAAAAAAATAAAATATAAATTAAAAATAAAATAGCAAAAATCAAACTAGGTACAAAAATTGTTCCATATTTACCTAAAAATACGCCCAAAGCAATAAAAATTTTAGTAATTAGGGGCATTTCTACCCTAAGCTCTGAAAATACTGTAGCTAGCTTTGGTAAAATAAACCAAGCAATTCCAATTGAAAGCGAAGAAGCAACTACTAAAATAAAAACTGGATACATTAAAGCCCCCCTAATTTTTGAATTAAAAACTCTTTCTTTTTGTTGTTGTTCTGAAACAACTTTTAGATTATTGGTTAATTGTCCAGATTTTTCTCCAATTTTAATCAATGAAATAGCCTTTTCCGAAAATATTTTAGTATTTTCCAGTGCTTTTCCTAAAGTGCAACCAGAATCAATATCATATTTGATTCCGTTTACAATTTTTTTAACTCTTTTAGATTGTGATCCATCAGAAATTGCGTTTAAAGCTGATAGCATTCCCATTCCAGAATCAGCCAACAAGGTTAAATTTTCAACAATATAATTTTTTTCTTCGCCTAAAAAAAACTTGTCAAAAAATCCCAGCTTTTTAGGTGCCAAGTCTTTTTGCTGTAATTTTTGCTTTTTATTGTTCATAAACCTTATCACAATTATTAATTTATAATGTATCTAAAACTTATATTACTTCTGTTATTTTTTTCGTTTTTTTAACCACTGCTTTGTCTACCACAACCTTATTTTCATTAATTTCCTCTGGTGGGTTTGCTACTCTTAATAATTCTTCAATTGTGGTTATTCCATTCTTAACCTTTTCTAATCCATCAACAAATAATGATTCTGTTCCCTGTTTTTTTGCTAATCGCATAATTTGCATTGATGATGGATTAGTTAAAATTAATTCTTCCATTTCTGCTCCAACATTTATTATTTCAAAAATTGCAGTTCTTCCTTTAAAACCAGTTTGCAAACAATTGGAACAACCCTTTCCTTTATAAAGTGTAATTTCTTCCTGACTAAAAAATCTTTCTGGCTTATCTAAACTTTTTGAAATTTCGTTCAAATTTGTTTTAAAGCTGTATCTACATTTCTCGCAAATTTTTCTTACAAGCCTTTGAGCAACAACTAGTTCCAGGGTTGAAGAAAGCAAAAATGGCTCAATACCCATTTCTAAAAATCTTGGAATTGAAGAAGCAGAATCATTAGCATGAAAAGTTGAGAATAATAAATGTCCAGTTAAAGCTGCATTTACAGAAATATCAGCTGTTTCTCTGTCTCTAATTTCTCCAACCAAAATAACATCAGGGTCTTGTCTTGCAATAGATCGAAGTCCTTGTGCAAAAGTCAGGTTAGTTTGAGGGTTCACTTGTATATGATTTACTCCAGGAATTTTATACTCTACAGGATCTTCTATAGTAGTTATATTTATTTCAGGATTATTTAAGTATTTAATTAAAGCATAAAGTGTGGTGGTTTTTCCTGATCCAGTTGGGCCAGTTACCAAAATCATTCCAAATGGCTTTTCTGCTGCTTGTAAAATTAATTTTTGATTAGTTTTTGAAAGACCCAGGTCATCTAAAGAAAAGCTCTTCATATATTCAGCTAAAAGTCTTATAACAATTTTTTCCCCATCAATTGTTGGGGCAATAGAAACGCGCATATCAATAACTTTATTGTCTTTTTGATAACGAATAGCACCGTCTTGAGATGAAAAATGTTCATCGGTTCGCATTCTTGACTGAACTTTTACTCTATTTAAAATATTTTCATAATATTCTTTTGCAATCCTACCAGCCTCCTGCAAAACTCCATCAATTCTAAATCTAATAACAATTTCCTTATCTTGTGGATCAAAATGTATATCAGAGGCCCTAAAACCTAAAGCATCAGCAATAATTTCATCAATAATTTCTGGAGCTACTCTTTTTTTATCCTTTATAATTTTACTAAATCTTGTATCTAAAGCTTTCTTGTAAAATAAAAGCAAAGCATCAATGTCTTCGCTTAGTGAAAAACCAATAGTAATTTTTTTGTTAGGAAAAATCTTTAAAATTTCTTCTTTTATATTGGCAAACAATGGGTCATCTGTTGCCACTATCACCTCTCCTTTTAATTCCTTAAACAAAATAACTCGAAATTTTTTAGCAACCTCTTCTGAAATTTTTAAAACCAAACTTTTTTCTGGAATATTTGTATTTAAATCTAAATATGAAACCTTAAAATACTCAGCCAGCGCCTGACCTAATAAATCAGGTGTTAAAAGACCCTGCCTTATAAAATAATCTAAAAAATCTCCTTCTCTATTTTTTACAAAAATATCTGCCTTTAATGAATCTTCTTTGGTTATATAGCTTGCCTGTAATAAAATTTCTTTTATTTTTGCTTGATCAATGTTCATTTATTTGAAACAAATTTAAACAATTAGACAAACTATATGTCGCACAATAAATGCTATGCAAACAAACTAGCTCTAATATTTAAATAATTTTAAAATACTTTTTAATTTTTAAAACTATATCAGATACCGGTGTATCTGATTTTATAAAAAAATCTACTGCCCCCAAATCCTTTGCCTTATTAATATCTTCTGTTTGGCTAAGATTTGAAGCAACAAAAACTGTTGTTTTAATATTTTTTTCCTTTATTTTAGTTAACACCTCAAAACCACCAATTTCTGGCATCATTAAATCTAAAATCAGCAAATCAAAATGTTCAGTTTCTAAAACATCTAAGGCCTCTTTCCCATTAAAAACCTGCTTTGTTTCAAACCCTTCGTGCATTAGCTTTAAATTTAAGGCATTTGCAATTGGTTTTTCGTCTTCTGCAATTAATATTTTTATTTTTTTCATAATAATTCAGTAATTTCTCATTTATAAATTACCAACATAATATTAATAAATTATACCATATATGAAATAAAAAAAACAACACTATGTGCTGTGGATAACTCAAATCATGTATGTAAATATTGAATTTCTGTTTCAAGATTTACTCCAAATATTTTCTTAACCTTTTGCTTTGCTAAACTCATAAGTTTTACCACATCTTTTGCCTTACCTTTTCCTGTGTTTACTATAAAATTTGCATGAATATCAGAAAATTTTACTCCGCCAATTTGCTTACCTAAAAGTCCTGATTTTTTAATTAAATACCCAGATGGAATAGACCCAATATTATTAAAATACTTTAATTCTGGAAACTTTTTTAGCAATTCTTTATTTACAATTTTCTTTTCCGTATTCACAAAAACTGAACCAGCTGAAGGAAAATTTATAGGATGCTTCTCTCTCCTATATTTTATGTACTTTAAAATATTACCTTGCACATCTTCTTTACTTGCTTT
>CAIWKF010000006.1 GCA_903913175.1 Candidatus Staskawiczbacteria bacterium | reverse complement strand
TAATTATTTTTAATATCTTTTATTTCTGATTCAAGTATTCCATTTGAAACCATTAACCTAAAATTTTGACCTATTTTTATATCTTTAATTTCTTTAATTATTTTATTATTAACTATAGCAATACTATAACCTAATTTCAACTGGTTTTCAGGATTATTATTTTTTATTATTTTTTCTGCATAAATTATTTCTTGATTTGTTGAGGCTATTAAATTTTTAAAGTTTTGCAAAGCAAGCAAAAACTGATTTTCAATTTTTACATACTTTTCTTTAATTATTTGACCAGCTTTCCTGGTTATTTCAGTTGCTGTATTTATTAAATTATTGGCTGTGTGCAGAGCTTGCAAAAATTTTGCTAAAATTGTTCTTTCATATCTTTCTAGATACAATAACGCTTGTTGCCATGAAGAATTTAGTAAATTTGCTACTGCTGTAGGTGTTGATTCCGATACATCTGCTGCCAAAGCAACAAGGGGCACATCTTGATCGTGGCCAATACCAACCACCACAGGGACAGGAAACCCTGCTACCTCACGCACTAAAAGCTCATTATTAAATGGCATTAATGATTCAAATGAACCTCCTCCCCTAATAATTACTAAAACATCAAGATTTTCTTTTCTAAGGGTTTTAATTGACAGAAGCAAATCCTCAACTGCCCCTTGACCCTCAACCCTTGAATCTATCATTTTAATTTTAAAACCAAACTTTCCAATATTATTTAAAAAATCATGAATAACAGCTCCATTTTTTGAAGTAATAACTCCAATTTTTTGTGGATATTTTGGAATTTCCCTTTTTTCAAAAACATCAAATAATCCTTCTTTAGTTAATTTTTCTTTAAGAGCTTCATATTGCTTTTTTAAATCACCTTCACCGGTAAATTCAATTGTTTCACAAATAAATGATAACCTGCCACTTGGTGCATAAACTTCAGGATTTCCTAAAGCAGTTATTTTTTGTCCAGCTTGTAAATCAATGCCAAATAATTTATATTTTCCAGCCCACATTATGCAACTTAAAGTTGAGCTATCTTTAGCATCTTTTAAAGTAAAATACATATGCCCAGTTGGACCTAGTTTTGCCTCACCCACTTCTCCAGAAATCCTAACTTTTGTAGCTTTCAGCCCCAAATTTAAAAAGCTTATAAATTCTGAAATTGTAAAAATTTTATCTTGTTCCATGACTACATTTTATCATTTTTTATTAAATAAAAAAAGAAGCCACGGTTGTGTGCCGAAGCTTCGTGATAGTTTGCACAGCAGGCCTCCAGCCTGAGCACCTAAATGTACCGAAATCCCCAGCCGTAGAATTCCACCACATACTCCTCATCATCAATCTGTACCTTTATGGGGTTTTCTTCCAACGACCTCTTTAATGTGGCAAGCACTTTAAGGACGAAATCCTCCTTGATTAACATACTGCGAAGCCACAAGTAAACCTCACCGTTATTGAAACCCGGCTGAGCGTACGGACAGATTTCCGAACGAAGAATCTGCCAGAATTGTGGCGTGGGTTTAGAAATGTCTACGGGAATGCACGCCTCAAACACCTCCATGAAAATGCTCCGCAGTTGCGAAACAATCTCGTGACGAACCACCTCACCTGTAGAGCCCGCGAGTTGGTGGATGTTACACAGCGGGTCAAAACAAAGAAAGAACGATGTTCCCAGGTGGTTTTTCCGTCTCTCAATCTCCTTCTCTCGCGACTTTTGCATCACAAGCCCCTCATCAAACGAAGGGTTGGCTGTAAGCATATCATCCTTGTCAACAACTAATGGCTTGGTTGGGTCCAACTCCTCTGCCGTAGTGCAAAGTTCAACCTCCAAGTACCGACGGACGTCATCTTCATAACTCATGACAAACTCCTTGTTGAATGTACATATCGAAACATTAAGTTATAATACAAAATGCTAAATAAAAGTCAAGCAAAAGCAAAAAAATACTCTCATATGTGTCTAATAATTTAATTATGTCGCACAATAAAAAACCAGCTTTCGCTGGTTTTTCTGCTTTTTATTAGATTTATGGAAAATTTGAATAAATAGACATAAACTGCGGTAATACAAATACCAAAGCAATTAATGGCAACACAAAGAAAAGCACAGTTGTACCTACGGTAATTATAAAAGTCCAAAAAAATATTTTGTTTAATTTATCAATTGAAAGCTGCAATTTTTCAATTTTCTTTTCCAGCACATCAATTTTTAT
>CAIWKF010000005.1 GCA_903913175.1 Candidatus Staskawiczbacteria bacterium | reverse complement strand
TTTATCAATATTATTTATTTTACAGTTTTTCTTTATTTGCAAAATGGCGTTTTTATCATTATCAGCAAAAGTCATCTCACAATTTTTTACATTTTTTAGAAGCGCTACGCCCACGCAACCAGAACCCGAAAATATATCCAGGACTTTTATTTGTTTTTTAGTATTTTGTCGCACAATAAGATTTATTTCATCTGTGGCTTTCTTTACCCAAAATGCGGTTTCTTTGCGAGGAATTAAGGGTTTATAAGACAAATCAATTTTGCAATTTAAAAAATTAGTAAAACCAATTACATAGTCCACTGGCTCCCCCGCCTCCAGTCTTTTTACATCAACAAAAAACTGTTTGGCTTCTTTGCCAAAATATTTTTCTTTTAACAGCCAAGCAACCTCTCTATCTGCTGGCAAACAGGTTTTTTTAAAATTATTTTTCATAATAATATTTACTTTACTTTATATTATTTTATTAAAAATAAAAAGACCCTTTACTAAAACTTCAAGGGTCTAAATTTTTCTGAGACAAACAAGAAACTCAGGCTATTAATTGGAGATTTTTGACTGTTTGTGGCCAGTCACGCTTATATTCTGACCTGGCATATTTGCCACCTTCCCAATACCACCACTCGTTGGATTCATTAGCCTTAAGAATTACCTCAAGTTCAACCTCATCGCTTAAATTCATCCAAACACAACGAAAGGTTTGGGGACCCATCTCCAGATCAATAATCACTGTGTCTGGGCTAATTTGCAGTAATCTTGTAACGGCATTTTCACTAGTAGCCAGATCAGCATTTAATGCCTCTCCAAAACTATGACGAATGGTAACATCGTCAGAAATCACCAAGATTCTCATGCTAGTCTCCTTTAAAGAACTGACCAGTTATCTGAGTCTAAAAACAATTTAGGCCCAGATGATTAGTCATAAATAAAATTTGCAAACAAAAACCCCAATAATGGGGTTTAATTTTTGATAGATAAAATTTCAATTTCTGTAAATTTTTGTCTGTGTCCAATTTTTCTTTTATATCTTTTCTTTGGTTTATATTTAAAAATAATTAATTTTTCACCTTTTACTTGACTCAAAACCTTAGCCTTAACTTCTGCGCCTTCAACAACTGGATTTCCAATTTCAAGTTTACCAGATTTTTCAACTAACAAAACATCTGTAAAAGTAATTTCTTCTCCGTCTTGATATTCAAGTTTTTCAACTTCTAATTTTGTACCTGGCTCAACAATATATTGTTTCCCGCCAGTTCTAATTACTGCTAGCATTTTAGTTTTAAAGTTTATAAAGTTTGTAAAGTTATAAAGATTAAGCAAATACTTGATGGACTTTATAACCTGATAGACTTGAAACTCATTTTCCTAAGTATAGCAAAAAACTATTTACTAGTCAAGCGTAGGCTTGTCTACCTCGTCAATCTTAAGCATTTTGTCGCCACCAGCAATTTTTACCACATCTTTATCAAGTTTTATAAATTCATCCTTGGCTTTGTTATAACTACCAACCGTGGCATCTAAATGTTGACCCATTCTGCGAATGTATTCTGAGTAAGAAAATAAATGCTTGCCTAGTTTTTCTACTTCTTTAATAATTGAATTGGCTTGCTCAGAAATTTTTTGATTTCTTAATCCTTGCAATACTGTTTGTAAATACGCTAAAAATGATGTTGGAGAAACTATAACTACCTTTTTCTTACCAGCATAATTTATTAAATTATTAGTATCTTCTGTAACCACGCCCACTTTGTTTATTAGTAAATCATAATATACAGCTTCTGAAGGAATAAACATAAATGCAAAATCCATGGTGTTTTCTTCTGGGCGTACATATTTTGAAGTTTCATCAATTCTAATCTTTAAATCATTTACAAAAGCAGTTTCAAATCTTTTTTTAGTTTCTGGCTCTTGGGTTTCTAAAATTCGGTTATAGTTTTCTAAGGAAAATTTTGAATCAATTGGAATAATGCGCTTATCAACAAAAACTACGGCATCCACAATATTGCCATCTTTAAATCCATATTGCATTTGAAAAGCTCCAGTCGGTAAAACATTTTTTAAAACAGTTTCTAAATAATATTCCCCAAGAATTCCCCGCTGTTTTGGATTTTTTAAAATATCTTGTAAGTTTTTAAGCTGGTCAGCAAAGCCAATTACTTGTTTATTTGTTTCGTCTAGTCTGGTTAATTTTTCAGTAACATCTGTAATTATTTTTGAAGACTGCGAAAACTGGGTTTGTAAATTTTTATTTGACTCTGATAATTTTAAGTCCAAAACATTAGCCAGATTATTAATTTGTTGCTGAAGCATTAGCATTTGCCCATCACTAGATTTGTTATTTTGAGAATCTGCCAAACCCTTTTGATTTTTTGCCAGCAAAAAAACCACCAGAGCAA
>CAIWKF010000004.1 GCA_903913175.1 Candidatus Staskawiczbacteria bacterium | reverse complement strand
ATTTTTTTTTCTTGATTTAATAATAATAAAGTATCGTTTTCTTTTATAAAAATGTTTTGGTTAGCTGAAAGTATTTTATATTGGTTATTTGTATTTACTAAATAGGGGACCAAACTTAATGCTGAAACAAGGTTTCCATTGAAGTCTGATTTATATAAATTACCATTTTTAGATAACCAAATAATATCACTATTTTCTAATTTATAACTTATTAAGTTATTAATAATTGCAGGACTAGGCAAGGCGCTGGCATTAGCCAAAATATTTGTATGAAATAATTGATTGTTTTTTATATAAAATAATTGTTGATTATTTTGTTGGTTAAAATTAATTTCTGATGAGTTCTTGTCTAAAAAAGTAATTAGACTTGGAGCAACATTATTTGATAAGTCTAAATAAAAATAGCTAATTTTAGCATTGTTTTTTATGGTTAAAATAACCTTTAAAGAGTCACCAGACCAAGCGAAATTAATAATTTCTCCTGTTTGGTTTGGTATGGAGTAGACAGTCTTTTGAGCTAAGTTTATATCTTGTAAATTAAGACTTTCTATGGTAATTATTTTATTGGTAGTAAAATATGATAATAGAGTTTTGCTATTTGGAGAAATAGAATAATTAATGGCATTGCTACTTAATTTGTTAAAAATGAAGTTTTGCTTAATTAAAAAAATATTTTCAAGTTTTGTAACTTCTTTGCCAACTACAGGAATATTTTTTTGGTAGTCAAAATAACCGGTTTTTTTAACTAAAACACTATGATTACCTGGCAAAAGGTTTTGCATAAAAATTGAGTCATTAAAAAGCCCAGTTTTTTGTCCAAGTTTTTCATCAATAAAAACTTCGCTTCCACTAGGTTGAGCTTTTATATAAATACCGCCAGTTGCATGAGTTTGCATTTTTTTAAAATCTATTCTGTATCCCAAGGAATAAAGCAAAATATATGGAGTAAAAATAAAAAATAGAACAATACAAGTAATAAAAATTATAAATCTAGTTCTTTTTGTCATAATATTATTTAAATTTTTCAGTTAATAAACTAATTAAATATTTTTTAAATTCTAGTTGTTCTTTGATTGAGTTAAAAGTTTCTAAAGCAATTATTTTTCCAAATATAAAGTTTGGCAAGGTTTTTAAATAGTCAAAACTACTTAAATCATAAATAGTGTGCACATCTTTATTAGTTTCTGGATTGTAGCCATTTAAGTGGTTACAATCAAAATATTTTTTTCCATTTGCTGGTGGATTTTTCATTTTATAAACATAGTCAAAATCTTTGTTTAGTCTTTCCATGCTAGCTTTAAAGTGAGCCAAATCCACACAAAAGCCATCTATGTTTTTGACTTTAACTTTTTTAGAAACAAAATTATCATAATTCATTTCAAGGCAGAGCTGTTTATAAAACCCACGCCACTTTAAAATATCATTATGCTGAAAATTTATTTCGTGGATGGTAAAATATTTTGTTTTAAACTTCTTTTTTAAAAATTTCAATTCATCGTTTGTCATATCATCTCTTATGTGAACCAATGGAATACTTTTTATGTTAGATTTTTTTAAAGCTTCATAAATTTTTTCTCTTTGTTCTTTTTTAAACATTTCTAAAAACAAAGCAATCTCAGTAATTTCATCACTGTTTATTTCACTTAATTTATCTTGCCAATCTTTTTCTGTAGAGCCTGTAATTGACACCAAAATTATCTTATTAAAATCAATTTTCATATTATTTGATACTACTATAAAATGATCAAATATTAAAGGCTTAAATAAAAAAAGAACCCCTTCTCGTCACGATGAACGAGAAGGGGTTTGTTGAAGTTCACGCGGAATCGCGCTTTTGCCTGAATGGGCTACGAGAAGATTTCGGGGCGGTTGCGGTTGGCCTCGAACCATTCGAAGGCTGCCTTAATCATCTGCCCGGTGCGACCGAGCTTACCCAGGCCACTGACCGGACGGAAGGGGAATTCAGCCTCGAACTGTTTCCGTGTAATCCACGGGTGAGACAAGGCTTCGGGTGACGGCATGGGTTGACCAATTAGTTTGATTGGCATCCACAAAGCCATGTCCGCAGGTTTTGTCAGTTCATTGGGGTTGAGAAAGGCCAGTGGTTTACTGAATTCAGCCAGAGGCAGGAACGAGCAACCGCACGTTTCTTCGCGAATCTCGCGAATTAGTGCCTCTATCAAGGTTTCGCCCTCCATGACGCCACCGCCCGGACAGTCGATAATTCTGACAGGCGACTCTTCTATCAGCTTGGCCAAAGCTTTTTGACGAGCTTGGTCTGTGCGTTCGTTGACGTGGATTTCAATCGCCTTCACGTCGTCGTCGAGTTCCCGTAATCGTGCAGCTAGCCCAAACACGCCAAGCGTCGAAAAAATAGTTGCTTTGTTAGGCATTGCAGAATCTCCTATATTCTGCGAGTGAAAAGAACTGTCCCGGACATTCCGGAACTATACTTAAAGTTTAGCACAAGGCATTGACAATGTCAAGATATTAGTGTAATATAAAGTTGTTTCAAATTTTAAAAAAATGGAGGAAAAAAATGTTAGAGAGCTATGATAATCCCTTGGGTGTTGATGGGGGAGAATATTTTGAGGAAAGATTTACTGCCCGTCTGGCGCTGATAATTAATCAGCCTGTCAAAATTAGTTACGCCATAGAGAGGCTAATTAAGTGGCAGA
Source organism: Candidatus Staskawiczbacteria bacterium (assembly GCA_903913175.1). Classification (GTDB taxonomy): domain Bacteria; phylum Patescibacteriota; class Minisyncoccia; order Minisyncoccales; family Staskawiczbacteraceae; genus XYB1-FULL-32-11. The sequence continues at coordinate 19,095 of CAIWKF010000004.1, read as the reverse complement.
AGGAACAAAAAGAACAAAGGGAGAAAAAAATAAAATAGTTCTTTTGTTTATATATTCTTGCCCGCTAAAGTAAAACAGCGGGCAGGAATTTCATTGTAAAACACACAAAAAGCGAGAGATTTGACATGGGGAAAATTATAAGATAATATAAGCTATAATTTGGAAAAAAATATGGCAATGGATAAATTTGTAATAAATGGAGGGGCAAAATTATCGGGAACAATTTCTGTAAGTGGAGCAAAAAACTCGGCTTTGAAAATTTTGGCTGCTCTTTTATTATCTGATCAAAAATGTATTATAAATAATTTTCCATTTATTGAAGACACTAATATTGCCATTGAAATTTTAAAAGATTTGGGTGCAAAAGTGGAAATTGATAAAGAAAGAAAGATGTTAATTGTGGATCCTTCTCAAGTTTGTAAAACAAATTTAGATCCAATTTTAGTAAAAAAATTAAGAAGCTCTATTTTGTTTGCAGGGCCCTTGCTTGCTAGATTTGGGCATGTAGAAATGAATCATCCTGGAGGTTGTGTTATTGGCAGGCGCCCAATTAATATGTTTTTAGATGGATTTGGAAAACTGGGAGCAGAAGTAGAATTTACGCAAGAAGGTTTTAAATTGCGTGCTAAAGAAGGTAAATTAAAAGGTGCTGAAATATTTTTTCCACAAATTACTGTAACAGGAACAGAAACCATGATGATGACTGCGGTTTTAGCAGAAGGAAAAACAGTTTTGAGAAATTGTGCCATGGAGCCAGAAATTTTATCATTGGCAGAATATTTAAATAAATGTGGAGCTAGAATAAAAGGAGCAGGTACACACACAATTGAAATACAAGGAGTAGAAAAATTACTTGGTTCATATTTTGACGTAATAGCTGATAGAATTGAAGCAGGTACTTTTGTTATGATGGGGCTTTTAACTAATAGTGAAATTAAAGTGGAAAATTGTAATCCAGAACATTTAGGGGCAGTTTTGCCAATTTTGCAAAAAGCAGGAGCAAAATTAGAAATTGGTAAGGATTATATAATTACTAAACCAAGCCAAATGAAGGCTATATCTGTAGTCACTCATGAATATCCTGGTTTTGCCACAGATTTGCAAAGTCCATATACTTTACTTATGACCCAAGTACAAAATCAAAGTATTGTGCATGAATCAATTTTTGAGGGCAGATTATTTTTTACAGATCAATTAAATTCTATGGGAGCAAACATTATAATGTGTGATCCTCATCGCGTAGTGGTAAACGGACCCACTAAACTTTATGGTAAAAAATTAACTAGTCCAGATTTGCGTGCTGGCATAACCATGGTACTTGCAGGAATGATTGCCGAGGGCACAACTATAATTGATAATATTTATCAGATTGATAGGGGTTATGAAAATATTGAGTTAAGGCTTCAAAAATTAGGAGCAGACATTAAGCGCATTACATTGTAAATTTAAATTAAAAATATGTTTAATAATAAAATAGCCATTGACCTTGGAACTTGTAACTCTTTAGTTTATTTAAAAGGAAAGGGAATTGTTTTATCTGAGCCATCGGTGGTAGCAGTATCTTTGGTGGATAATAAAATTTTGGCAGTTGGCCAGCAAGCCAAAGAAATGATTGGGAGAACGCCTGCAGAAATTAGAGTTTATAGACCATTAAAAGATGGAGTTATTGCTGATTATAGAGTAACTCAGGCCATGATGCGACATTTTATAACCAAAACAACTAGTAATTTTAGAATTTTTAAGCCAGAATTAGTTATATCTGTCCCCGCAGGCATTACTAGCACTGAAAGAAGGGCTGTAATTGAGGCTGCTTTGTCTGCTGGGGCAAAACAAGCTTATGTGGCTAAGGAGCCCATTTTGGCTGCTATTGGGGCTGGAATACCTATTAATTCTTGTTCTGGGCATATGATTATAAATATTGGAGGGGGTACCTCTGAAGTAGCAGTCATTTCGCTTGGAGGTATTGTAACCGCACATTCTATAAGGGTCGCGGGCGATAAAATTGATGTGGCTATTACTGAATATATCAGAAAAAAATATAATTTAGCTATTGGAACTCAATCTGCCGAAGAAATAAAAATAAAAGTTGGTACAGCTTTACCGCAACGAGAACCAAAATATTTAGAAATACAAGGAAGAGATTTAATCTTGGGTTTACCAAGAAATATTAAAATTTCTAGCAATGAAGTTTGTGAAGCTATTTCAGATGTTTTAATTGAAATAATTCAAACTGTAAAACAAGTTTTGTCAGAAACTCCACCAGAACTTTCTGCAGATATTATGAACAAAGGAATTGTTATGGCTGGCGGTGGGGCTCTTTTACCAAAAATAAATGAACTAGTTGCTCAAAGCACAGGCGTGCCATGCTTTATTGCTGAGGAGCCTTTGCTTTGCGTAGTTAAGGGAACAGGAGTTGTTTTGGAGCATTTAGATGAGTATAAAAAAGTTATCGTCACAAAGAAATAATTTTTTTGCTCGCCAAATCAAATTTTTCTGCGCGCCACGGCCTCTCTACGGGGCACCCGCGTGCTCGAAAAATTTATTTGGCTCGCAAAAATAATATATATTAAAAAATCGCAGGTTGAAATGCGATTTTTTAGTATTTACTATGATGAAAAAAAAGTATAGAATTAATTAAATTATATGATTATTGGGCATAAAAAACAGTGGGAATTTTTAGAGAATAGTTTTAAAAATGAGAAATTGGCTCACGCGTTTTTGTTTTGTGGAGAAAATAAAATTGGTAAAAAAACTTTTGCAATTGAGTTTGTAAAACTATTAAATTGTAGTGCTGATAAAAAGCCGTGCAATATTTGTAAAAATTGTTTGGACATTGAAAAAGGCAATTTTCCAGATTTTTTGTTTGTGCATACGGGCGAAGAATCAGCAGTAGAAAATAATTTTGAGGGAATGTTTTCTTATAGCTCTGCTTTACCAGACTTAAAAACAGGCCAGGAGCTAAAAGATAAAAAAGAAATTGAAATTTCGCAAGCTAGAAAAGTCTTAGAATTTTTAAGTTTGCGTTCTTATTTTGCCAGTTATAAGGCAGTTATAATTGATAATGCAGAAAAATTAAATATGGAAGCGCAAAATTGTTTGCTTAAAACTTTAGAAGAAGCAAAAGGAAAAACAATTTTAATTTTAGTAACTAGCCAGCCAGAAAGATTGTTATCAACCATTTTTTCACGCTGCCAAACCATAAAATTTTTTCCAGTTCCTGCCAAAGAAATTGCGCAACACTTGGTGGGTATTGGGTGTTTATCTAAAAAAGCAGAAGAACTGGCAGATATGGCAGATGGCAAAGCAGGCAAAGCAATTAGTGATTTTAAAAATCCTGAAAAACTAGAAGAAGAACAGAAAATTTTAAATGATTTACTTAAGGTTATTAGTCAAAATTTAGCAGAAAAATTTGCTTATGCAAAAAGTCTTAAAGACGAAGATGGCAATATAAAAGAGATTTTAGAAATTTTGCAAAAATATTTTAGGTATTTATTGTTACAAAAAATTGGGGCATGTCCGACACCCCCCGGATTTTACCCAGAGCCTACAGAAAACATAAAATTATATTCTGTAGAAAAACTTAAAGATATAATTAAGCAAATTGAAAGAACTATAAATGATATTTCTTTTACCAATGTCAATCAAAAACTTGCTTTTGAGATTCTGTTAATGGAAATTTAAATAATTGTCAATGGTTGTTGGAGGGTTAAAACAATGCTAATATTAATTAAATTAAAATTAAAAATTTACACATATGACATCAAAAGATTTTATTAATTTTGCAAAGCCAGAGTTTGAAAAAGCTTTTAAGTTTTTTGAAATGGAACTGGCAAAAATAAGAACCTCGCGAGCCTCGCCGTCACTGGTGGAGGATATTGAAGTAAATTGTTTTGGAAGCAAATATCCCTTAAAGCAACTGGGCTCAATTTCTGCGCCACAAAGCAATCAATTGGTTATTCAACCTTGGGATACTTCTTATTTAGAACCAATTCAAAAAGCTATTTCACAATCTGGATTAGGTATGTCAACTGCAGTGGATAAAGATGTAATAAGATTAAATTTGCCACTTTTAACAGAAGAATATAGAACAGCTTTAACTAAAACTTTAAATGAAAAAGCAGAGCAAACAAAACAAACCATGCGTCACTTGCGTGAGGATTGTTGGAATAAAATTCAAGCAGCACAAAAAGAAAAACTAATTTCTGAAGATGACAAATTTAGAGGTAAAGATGAATTACAAAAAGTTGTAGATGGTTTTCAGGAAAAAATTAAAGGTTTAGTAACAAAAAAACAAGCCGAAGTAGCTTAATTTCTCTTTGCTCGGCAACAAACTTTTTTCCGGCTGTTGGTAGCCCCCTTTGCCTCTACGGGCAAGTGGACCAAGGCCTGCAAAAAGTATATTACCTTGCTCCGAAAAATTATTTTTTTTCGCTTTTTAATTTTATATAATGATTTTAACACTTATAATTGCATTTTTTAGTTTAATTGCCTTAATGATTATTCATGAGTTTGGGCATTTTATTATTGCTAAGAAATTTGGGGTGCGTGTGGATGAATTTGGAATTGGTTACCCGCCAAGAATTTTTGGAAAAAAATTTGGTGAAACAATTTATTCTATAAATTGGTTGCCACTTGGAGCATTTGTGCGAATTTATGGAGAAGAAGGCGGGGTAGATGATTACCGTAGTTTTTTGGGCCAAGCAATTTGGAAAAGAGTTCTAATTGTTTTGGGTGGAGTAATTGCTTTTTGGTTGGCAGCTATTGTTATTTTTTCTGTAGTGTTTTTAATTGGTGCTGATTTACCTATTGCCGATGGAGATTATACGGGACTACAAAATCCTAAGGTAGTGATTATTTCTACCAGTGCAAATTCACCAGCACAATTAGCTGGGTTAAAAGATAAGGATATTATTTTAAGTATTATAGATTCAAACTCACAAGTTAAAAAAATTGATAGTATTTCTGATTTTCAAGAAGCCTCTAAAAATAATGTTGGTAAAGAAATTACTTTAAATATAAACAGAAAAGGTCAGGAATTAATAGTTTCTTTAATACCAAGATTAAATCCGCCACCTGGTGAGGGTTCGGTTGGTGTGGGGCTTTCAAGAACTGCTACTTTAATAAAAAAATCTGCTTGGTATATGGCACCAGTTCAGGGCACAGTTTATACATGGGAAACCACTGTAAACGCTTTAAAAGGCTTGTGGCAAGTGTTTACTAATTTAACTTCTGGTAAAGGTGCTCCACAAGGTGCAGAATTTGCTGGGCCGCTTGGAATTACAGTGTTTTTAGCGCAAGCTGCAAATTTGGGTGTGGGATTTTTCTTATATTTTATTGGGTCAATTTCTGTGTTTATTGCTATTTTTAATTTGTTTCCAATTCCAGCATTAGATGGCGGGAAGTTTGTATTTTTAATGATTGAAAAAATTATGAAAAAACCAGTTCCCGCAAAAGTGGAACAAATAATTACCGCAGTATTTTTCTTTATTTTAATTTCCCTATCAATTTTTATAACTATTCGTTTTGACATCCCCAGATTCTATGAATATGTTAAAGCCAGTTTTATAAAATAAAATTAAATTTTAAAAAAATGTTACAATCTAAATTATTTTCAAAAACAAATAAAAATTTGGGCGGGCAAAATAGCACTGAAACTGAGGCCATTTCTAATGAACTTTTAACTAAAGCTGGATTTGTGGATCAATTAATGGCTGGGGTTTATTCTTATTTGCCAATGGGTTTTTTGGTGCTAAAGAAAATTGAAAATATAATTAGGCAAAATATGCTGGCAGTTGATGGCCAAGAAATATTAATGCCAGCGCTTAACCCAAAAGAAAATTGGCAAAAAACCGGTAGATGGGAAAGTTTAGATATTTTGTTTAAATTAAAAGGTGCTGGAGAAAAAGAATATGCCTTGGCCCCAACTCACGAGGAAGTGGTAAGTCCTCTGGCTAAAAAATATATTTTATCTTATAAAGATTTACCAACTGCAGTATTTCATATGCAAAATAAATTTAGAAATGAATTACGAGCAAAATCTGGAATTTTAAGAACCAGAGAATTTATGATGAAAGATTTATATTCTTTTCATGCATCGCAAGAAGATTTAGATAAATATTATGAAAAATTAATTAAAACTTATTTAAATATTTTTAAACAATGTGGAATTGGCAAACAAACTTATAGAACCTTGGCTTCTGGCGGAAGTTTTTCAAAATATTCTGATGAATTCCAAACAATTACTAATGCTGGAGAAGATATAATTTATGTTTGCAAAAAGTGTAGTTTAGCAGTAAACAAGGAAATAAAAGTAGAAAACGAAAAATGTCCAGAATGTGCCAGTGTTGATTTTGAAGAAAAAAAGGCCGTAGAAGTGGGAAATATTTTTAAACTAGGAACCAAATATTCTGCACCTTTTGATTTGAAATTTAAAGATGCGGATGGCCAAGAAAAATTAGTTTTAATGGGCTGTTATGGAATTGGTTTGGGCAGACTTTTGGGTACAATTGTGGAAGTGAATCATGATGAAAAGGGGATTGTGTGGCCAAAGAGCGTGGCACCATTTTTGGTGCACTTGATTCCAGTAGGAAATTCTGCTAAAGTAAGGCGTGCAGCAAATGCAATATACAAGACTTTATCCGCCTCCGTTAAAGCTTCGGCGGGACATGCTTTCAGCGGAATTGAAGTATTATACGACGATAGAGAAGGCAAACAAGCTGGAGAGAAATTTGCAGAGTCTGATTTGTTGGGTATTCCTTATCGCGTAGTGGTGAGTGAAAAAACTTTGGCTAAAAAGTCCGTGGAGTTTAAAGAAAGAGATAAAAAAGATTTTAAATTGGTAAAATTAACTGCTCTAGAAAAACTTATAAAATCAAAATTAAAATAATGTTTAAGAAACTGTTATCATTTTTATCAGTGGACATGGCAATTGACCTTGGAACGGCCAATTCTTTGGTTTATGTAAAAGACAAGGGCATAATTATAAACGAACCTTCGGTGGTAGCAGTAAATAATAAAACGGGCCAAGTTTTGGCCATTGGAGAAGAAGCTAAAAAAATGGTGGGGAGAACACCTTCTTACATTACCGCAACTAGGCCTCTGGTAAATGGAGTTATTTCTGATTTTGAAGTAACTGAACAAATGTTAAAGTATTTTATTGAAAAAGCTGCAGCTTCTACAAAAAAAATTTTTAAATTTGGATATTTTCCAAGAGTTATTATTGGCATTCCTTGCGGAGTAACAGAAGTTGAAAGAAAGGCTGTACGAGACGCAGCTAAAAATGCTGGTGCAAGAACTGTGTTTTTAATTGAAGAACCTTTGGCAAGCGCTATTGGGGCAAAACTAGCCATTCAGGAAGCTGGAGGAAATTTCATTGTAGATATTGGTGGTGGAACTACAGAAGTAGCTGTAATTTCACTTGGAGGAATTGTAACTTCTAGAAGTTTAAGGGTGGCAGGTGACAAGCTAAATGATGACATTATTCAGTTTGCTCAAAAAGAGTATAAATTGTTAATTGGAGAAAGGACAGCAGAAGCAGTAAAAATAAACATTGGGAGCGCTATGCCAATGAAAGATAAAAAGGAAATGGCAATGCGTGGTAGAAATTTGGTTACTGGTCTTCCAGAAGAGGTAGTTGTTTTTAACGACGATGTTCAAAGAGCTTTAGAAAGATCAGTAAGGCAAATTGTGACTGCCATTAAAACAACTATTGAAGAAACTCCACCAGAACTTTTAGCAGATGTTATGTCAGATGGAATTTATTTGGCAGGAGGCGGAAGTTTGCTTAAAGGTTTGGATATATTAATTTCTAAAGAAACAAAAATGCCATGTAAAGTGGTGGATGATCCTTTAACTTCTGTGGTGCGAGGTGCGGGTATGGCTTTGGAAAATATTGAAACCTTATCAGAAATAATGTCTAAAGACAACAGTGACGAAGCCTTTGGCTAAAAAATAAATTAAATTTCTTGTAATATTAAAGCCGAGTAGTGAAACAAATGTTTCTCTCTCGGCTTTTTGGGTCTTTGTCACACCAGTGATTTACTGGTTTGTGACAAAGACAAACACAACGGCCATGGCTACAAGCCAAATTGCCACCATATTTTTCTCCTTTTCTTGAAAAGAGCTGCGAATTTATTACATTTTAATTATAGCATTATATTTAGTGCTTGTCAAGTGCTTGCTGATGAGGTGTAATATTTGGTAAAATTACTTAATATAAACTAAATATAAATATCATATGAATAAAACTCTAAAGTTAGTTATAAGCGTAGTCATTTGTCAGCTGGCAGGAATTGTAGGCAGCATTTTTACAACTCCAGAAATTAGTGGTTGGTATAAAACCTTAAATAAGCCATTTTTTCAGCCACCCAACTGGTTGTTTGGGCCTGTATGGACTTTGTTATTTTTGTTAATGGGAATTTCACTCTACTTGGTTTGGGGAAATAATTGGCAAATTAAATTTGAGTTTGGAAATTTAAAGGGAAAAGCTTGGAATAAATATTCTCAGAAATTTTGGATAGGAAACTGGCAAAAAGCTAATTTGATTTTGGTTTTTGTTGTGCAACTTGGTTTAAATGTTTTGTGGTCGTATTTGTTTTTTAAAATGCATAACTTAGGGTTGGCATTTTTTGGGCTTTTGGCTTTGTGGTTTGCTATTTTATATACAATTTTAAATTTTTATAGAGTTTCAAAATACTCTGCATATTTATTGATTCCATATATTTTATGGGTATCTTTTGCAGGTATTTTAAACCTTGCTGTGTGGCTGATTAATTAGTCATTTAGTGGTATAATGAAAAAATAATCACATAAAAGTGTATTATGAAATTAGTTGATAAATATGGTTATTTGGAAGAAACTCTAAACTATATTGAAACTCACATTATAAACCAAAAAGGATGGACTAGAATTTGTAGTAAATTAAAAATTAAAAAGGAAGCGCTGGAGGATTTGGCTAAAAGATTAAAAAATTTTTCTGAAAATTACTTATTTAAAGTAATTGAAGAAAAGTTGGAAAAAAGACATAGTTCAATTGCGGGGGATCAAGCAGAACTTTATTCTACAGACTTAACTATTGAAATGGCGGGAAAAAAGGCTTTTATTCAAATAATTTTTAAATGGAAAATAGTAGAAGACGAAGAAGAGGAAGATAGGGTAACAACTAATATTAAAATAATTGCTAAAGACAACATTGTAATTAAAATTACCAAATAAAAATATGCAAGGATTAGCCAAAGTCAAAATTTTAATAGAAGGGTACACAAATGTTGATTCTGTAAAAAGCGGCAAAGAAGTAATTTGTCCTACTATTACTTTAGTTAGAGATGAAAAAATTATTATGGTTGTTGACCCTGGAGTTTTAATTTCGCAACAAACCTTGGTTAATAGATTAAGTGAAGAGGGAATATCTATAAGTGATGTAAATTTTATTTGTGTTACTCATTCTCATTTAGATCATTATAGAAACATAGGCATGTTTCCAGAAGCCAAGGTTTTAGATTATTTTGGTGTTTGGTCGGGAAATGTTATAGAAAAATGGAATGAGCAGTTTACAAAAAATATAAAAATTTTAAAAACCCCTGGACATAGTGATACTTGTATAACTCTTTTAGTTAAAACAAATGAAGGCACAATTGCAATTTGTGGAGATGTTTTTTGGAGAGAAGATTCTCCTAAAAATGACACTTATGCTAATAGCCCTGTAAAGTTGATGTATAGCAGAAAACTTGTTTTAAATTCTGCAGATTTTATAATTCCTGGGCATGGTGCAATGTATAAAGTAGAAAAAATAAAATCAATTTTTACAAATAAATATGCTTTAAAACCAGTTTATAATCTTATAGGGAGAATAAAAGAAAAAATTAAATTGAAAATAAAAGAAAAAATAAATGGGAATAAGTTGGGTTATTGCAAAAAATGTAAAAAATTATTTCTAAAAAATGAAGACAGGTGCGAATGCCAAAATTTTTTTTGCTTTAGATGTTGCGAGTGCGAAGCAGTTTGCGAACTTTGTAATTGTAAACACAAAATAAAAGGAAGATAAATTATGAAATTAAGTATTATAAAAAGTAAAATTAGTTTAGTTTTAGTTATTTTTACATTTATATTTGTAGCTGGGTCTTGCATGGCTCACTTGCCAAGGATTATTTACACACAAAAAACAGATGTGCAAGTTTTAAATCCAGAAAATTCGCAGGCTTTTTATGATGAGCTTTTTGAAAAACCAAGAAATTATTTTATAAATTCAAGTTCTGAATTTAATTTATATTTAAACATATTGGTTCCATTTTCAAATTATTATGGCAGATACTCTGCTAATGTTTATAAAATAGTCGATGGCAAAGATTATTTAATTGAATTTATTAATGGAGAAAATAATTTTACTTGGCAGGAATTCTATGAGAATTTTGATAGGGATTATTATTTAAAAGGTCCAGAGTTTGAAAAAAAACTTTTACCAGGTAATTATAAAATAGAAGTTTTTAACACTACAAATACTGGTAAATATGTTTTAGCTGTTGGAAAAAATGAAGTTTTTCCAATTTTAGATAGTCTTAGTATTTATTGGATTTTGCCAACTTTAAAAATTCAATTTTTTAAAACTCCAGTCTATGAATTTATTTTAACTCCATTTGGTTTGGTAGCAGTTGGAGTTTTGATGGTTACTTTTTTATTTATTGCCTTTTTATTTTTTATTGGCGGAATAATTGAAAAAATAAAAAAAATAAAAAAACCCATGTTGCTTTTAACTTCTTCTGGTATGCAAGACTCAAAAGAAGATATTCTTGCAATTTTGCCAAAGCCAGCTGAAGATGTAAGAATTGCACATATTATTACAGCTTCAAAACCAGAAGAAGATAAATTTTATATGGAAAATGATAAAGTTTTGATTAAGGAAGCTGGTTTAAATGTAGAAGATATAGACATTGAAGGTAAAAACAAAACACAATTATTAAATATATTGGAAAGTTTTGATATTATCTATGTTCAGGGTGGAAATACTTTTTATTTATTAAAACACATTAAACTTAGTGGTTTTGATAAAGTAATGAAAAAGTTATTTAGAAAAGGGAAAATATATATTGGAGTTTCTGCGGGGTCAATTGTGGCTGGAAAAAATATTGTAACTGCAGAGTGGTTAGGTGATAAAAAGCCTTTTAATGTTGGATTTATGAACTACAAAGCAATGAATTTTGTGCCATATAATATTTTTGTGCATTATTCTGATGCATTTGCTGAGTTAATTAAAAGTAAATCTAAAAAAGAAAAAAAGAATTTGAAAATTTTAACTGATGGTGAGGCCTTATTTGTGTATGGTAAAAAAATAACTTTAGTTGGCAATGGTAAATCTATAGATCCAAACAATTTATGAAAATTAATATAAAGGCAAAACCAAACTCTAAACACGAAAAAGTTGAAAAAATTAATGAAAACAATTTTGTGGTTTGTGTAAAAGAGCCACCTATAAATGGAAAAGCTAATTTGGCAATACGAAATGCTTTAGCTGTATACTTTAAAACTGGAACAAAAAATGTAAAAATTATTATAGGTCAAGCTTCAAGAAACAAAGTAATTGAAATATTGAATTAGCATTGTCATTTATTGATTATTTTTGATATAATAAAAGAACTTAATTATAAATTTAAAGCATGAATTATTTTTTTATAGGGGTTTATATTTTATTTTTTACCACTACGCTTTATTATATAACAATGTTTGCGCTGTCTTATTATTGGCACGAAAAAAAAACAAGCTATGTGGTGGTGCCTTTAATTTTTACATTTAAATTTTTTGTAGCAGGTTTTTTAGTTGTCTCAGCTTTAGCATTTATTTTAAGCTATTTACCAAAAATTTTAGAGTTATTAAATTATTAAGATAATTTTTATTTGTTATGGGAAAAATAAAACCGCTTTTCTTTTGGCTAAACCCTATAAAAGAAATTGTCTGGGATCCATTTTGGTGGGTGTTTTTAATGTTTGTTATTTTATGGGTTCCGTTTTTAAGAGTTTGGTGGTGGTTTTTTTTACCAGTATTTTTATCTATACAGCTTGAAATTTTATATTTATGGTGGATTGGGTGGGATTTTTCTTATTCAAAAACAAAATGGATAATGCTAGAAATTATTCCACCAAAAGAAGTTTTAGTTCCATTTAAAGCTATGGAAGATGTTTTTTCAGTTGTATGGGGAATTTGGGATTCAGGAAACTGGCGAGAAAGATGGTTTGAAGGAGAAACAGAAACACCATGTTGGTTAAGTTGGGAAATAGCTAGTATTGAAGGGCAGGTACATTTTTATGCGCGGGTTAGATCAGAACATAAAACAATGGTTGAGTCTGTTTTATATTCTCATTTTCCTGAATTAGAAATTGCTCAGGTTCCAGATTATACAAAAAGTGTTCCACAAAATATTCCAAATCAAGAGTGGGATATGTATGGAGAAGATTTTGTATTTAGAGGCGGACCAGCATGTTTGCCAATAAAAACTTATGAAAAGTTTTTTGAACCACAAGGAGAAAAAATTTCTGCAGAAGAAAAAAGAATAGATCCAATGATTTCTTTTTTAGAATCTATGTCAAAGCTTGGGCCCGGGGAGCAATTTTGGTTTCAACTAATTACTATTCCAATTTTAGATTCTAATGATAATTGGAGAAGTGTTGGGAAAAAAGCAATTAATAAAATATCTAGAAGGGCAGAAAAAAAAGAAATGACCTTATGGGAAGATGTAATGGGTCTTTTATATAATTTAATTTTGGGTCCACAAAAAGAAGGTTCTGGAGAAAAAGCAACCTATAAATGGGTTTCACAGCAAAAGTCTGAAGAAGGAGAATCTGAGATGATTTTAACCCCCGGCGAAAGAGAAATGTTGACAGCCATTGAAGATAAAATGAAAAAATCTGCTTATAGGGTGGCTATAAGAGGAATGTATGTTGCAAAAAGAGAAAATTGGAGGTCGCCACACAAGGCAATAACTAGACCATATTTTACACACTTTGCAACAGAACATATGAATAAACTGGTTTTTACTGGAGACACAAGACCAAATGTACATTATCTTATGAGAAAAAGGAGACCTTATGTTAGAGCTAGAAAAATGTTTAAAAATGCAGTGGCAAGATTTCCTGCAGCTTTTCCTGATGTAGAAATGTATTTGCCAATTTTAAATACAGAAGAACTTGCTACAATTTTTCATTTTCCAATTAAGGTTACAGGACTTGTTGCTCCAACCATGACTAGAGTTGAATCTAAAAAGGGCGGGCCACCACCAAATTTGCCAATGTAGTAATTAATAAATAATAATATGGACGAAAATACAAGTATAAATTATTTTGGATTAACTTCTTTTAGAAATGAAAAAAAGAAGTTTGGAATAAAAATTGATGATAGGCGTCGACATTTTTATGTTGTGGGAAAAACTGGTATGGGGAAATCTAATATGATGGAAAATATGGCTATTCAAGACATTCAAGCTGGTAGGGGAATAGCTTATATTGATCCTCATGGAGAAGGAGCAGAAAAATTATTAAATTTTGTACCTTCAAATAGAATAAACGATGTTATTTATTTTAATCCATCTGATTTAGATTATCCAATTGCTTTTAATGTTATGGAAAAAGTGGATTTTAAATTGCGGCACTTAGTAGCTTCTGGATTGATGGGAGTTTTTAAAAAAGTTTGGCCAGATGTTTGGTCTGCTCGTATGGAATATATATTGAATAATTCTATATTAGCTCTTTTAGAATATCCTGACGCAACATTATTGGGAGTAAATAGAATGTTGGCAGACCCTGTTTATAGAGCAAAAGTTGTAGCTGAAGTTAATGATCCAATTGTTAAGGCTTTTTGGAATACAGAATTTGCCAGATATACTCAAAAATATGAAATAGAGGCCACAGCAGCTATTCAAAATAAAGTTGGACAGTTTATTTCTAATCCTTTAATTAGAAATATAATTGGACAAACAAAATCTACTATAAATATGCGAGACATAATGGATCAAGAAAAGATTTTCATTATTAATTTATCAAAAGGTAGAATTGGTGAAGATAATTCTAGACTTTTAGGAGCATTAATTATTACAAAAATTCAATTAGGCGCTATGAGTAGGGTAGATATTGGCGAAGAAACTAGAAAAGATTTTTATTTTTATGTTGATGAATTTCAGAATTTTGCAACAGAATCATTTGCCAACATACTATCCGAAGCCAGAAAATATAGATTAAATTTAATTTTGGGTCACCAATATATAGGTCAATTAACATCAGATAATTCAACTAAAATGAGAGATGCAGTTTTTGGAAACGTGGGAACAATGGCGGTATTTCGTGTAGGTGCAGAAGATGCTGAATTTTTAGAAAAGGAATTCTCTCCAGAATTTATGGCTACAGATTTAGTTAATTTAGGTAAATATAATATATATTTAAAACTTATGATTGATGGAGTTGCTAGTCATCCATTTTCAGCTGAAACCCTTCCTCCTCCAATTAATCCAGAAGAATCTAATACAGCAAAAATTATTAGAGCTAGTCAAGAAAGATATGGAGTTAAAAGAGATAATATTGAAGAAAAAATTGCCAGATGGTCATCTGGTGCAGATTTGGTGCCTTTAGATATTAAAAGAAGTGTTACAATAAACCCAAAAAATCAAATGCCAGTTAAATCTGGAACACCAAATACAGTAAATAATTTTCCAGATGAAAATCAAGTAACTCTACATGATGCAATTTGTTCTAGTTGCCAAAAATCTACAAAAGTTATATTTTTACCAGAAGTTGGTAGGAAAATTTATTGCAAATCTTGTTTAAAAAAAATGAAAGTTAAACCCGCAGAAACACAGACAAAAAATCAGTTAAGCAAAAAAAATGAGTTGCCAGTTATTATAAATAAACCTGAAGCACCAAGTAAAATTGTAATAGAAAATATTGCCACAGAAGTAAAACCAAAAATTGTCCGTGATCCAATTATTATAACTGATGTAGATAAAGGAAAAAAAATAACAAATACAGAAGATAAAATTAAAAATGTTTCTTTTAGTTCTTTAAATAAAAAAAATGAAAGTTATTCAAATAGTAATTTTTATATAAAACCAAAGAAAAAAGAAATTGATTTGTCTGAGTTAAGAAAGGTTTTAGAAGAATCTTTAAAGGAAAATAAGGATACTAGCGAGGATGTTGAAGACATTGATTTAGTAGATTCTAAAATACAAAATATTGGCACTAAAGACAATAAAGAGACAAAATTAGAATTTACAAAAGAGCCAGAATCGCAAAATTTACCAATTGAAAATCCCGATGAAGAATTAAAAAATAGAATTGCCGAAGAAAAAATGTTAGACGAAATAAGAAATAACGAACCAGATGACGATTTTTTTATTAGTAAAAAGACTGAGGTTAAAAAGGGAGTAATTATTCCTGGCCAAAAAGTAAAACTTTAATAGTATGAAAACACTAAGAGATACTAATGTAAGCAATAAAAAAGTTTTGGTAAGATGTGATTTTAATGTACCCATAAATGAAACTGGGGAAATTTTAGATGATTTTAGAATTACCCAAGCTTTACCTACCATAAAATATTTAATTGAAAAAAATGCTAAAGTAATTTTGATGAGTCATTTGGGTGAGCCAGAAGCTTGTTTGCCTGTGGGCGTGGGAAAGTGTGATGAGAATTTAAAATTAGATAATGTGGCAAAAAAACTTTCTGAATTACTGGGCGTGGTGGTTTTAAAATTAGATGATTGCATTGAGGAAAAAGTTAAAGAAAAAGTAGAAAACTTAAAAATAGGGGAAGTAATATTGCTTGAGAATTTAAGATTTTATAAAGAAGAAACTGAAAATAATGAAAATTTTGCTAAAGAACTAAGTTTATTGATTTGTCCCACCGAAGCTCCGCAGAGCGAAGGGGGATGCGGAATCTATATAAATGAGGCTTTTTCAGTTTGTCATAGAAATAATGCCTCGGTCTCACTTTTACCAAACTATTTACCAGCTTGTGCTGGTTTTTTGCTGGAAAAGGAAATTTTAAATTTGAATAAAGTTTTAGGAAAATCTTTATCTGATGGCAAAGAGACCACTGGTCCTATGACAGCAATTATTGGTGGTAAAAAAGTAGAAACAAAATCAAAATTTATTAATGCTATGTCAGAAATTGCAGATTTTGTTTTAATTGGTGATTTGCTTGAAAAAGAAATAATTGAGAAAAATATAGTATTAAATTACCCAGAAAAAGTTTTTTCTGCAAAAGATCATTTAGAAGATCCTACTATTGAAAAAGAAACTATAAGACTTTTTAAAGAAAAAATATTACAGTCGAAAATAATTATTTGGAATGGGCCTTTAAGTAAAACTGAAAAACCAGAATACGCACAAGGAACTTTAGAAATTGCTAATGCCATAATTGATAGCAAGGCATTTTCTGTAGTTGGGGGAGGGGAAACTGTTGAATTTTTAAGAAATCAGGGTATAATAGATTCTTTTAGTCATGTAAGCACTGGAGGAGGAGCTATGATAGCGTATTTATCTGGCGAAGTGTTGCCAGGAATTGAAGCTTTAAAAAACAGTAAACTTTAGAAGGTTATGAAAATTAAGAATATAGAAAAGGCATCAGATAGAATAAAAAAAGCTGTTTTGAATAACGAGCAGTTTATATTGTATGGAGATTCTGATTTAGATGGAATTTCTTCTGTGGTTATTTTAGAAGAGGCAATTAAAAATTTGGGTGGGGAAAAAATTGATGTTTTTTTTCCTGACAGAGAAAATGATGGCTATGGTATAAATAAAAAATCGTTAGAGTTTTTAAAGGAAAAAGCTCCAGCACTTTTGATTACTTTAGACTTGGGTATTGGAAATGTAGAAGAGGTGCTATGGGCAGAAAAATATGGATTTGAAGTAATTATAGTGGATCACCATGAGCCTTTAGATAAAGTTCCTGGAGTAAAAATTATTGTTGACCCAAAGCAAAAAGATGATCCTTATCCATTTAAAGGTTTGGCTAACATTGGGGTTACTTTTAGATTGTGCGAAGAACTTTTAGGTAAAAATATGTCTGAAAGTCTAAGAAAAAGTTTTTTGGAATTGACTGCGCTGGCCACTATTGCAGATATGGTTCCTCAAATTGATGAAAATAAAATTTTTATTGAGGAGGGGTTGCGTTATTTAAAAAATACATTTAGACCTGGGTTGCGTGCACTTTTAGATATTTTGGGCGAAGGCGCAGTTTTATCTGGCGGAATTTCAAAATTAAATTCTGCCTTAAATGCAGCTGAAGATTTAGTGCACAAAGATAACGAATCATATATGCTTTTAACCAGCTCTTCTAAAAAAGATTGTCAAAGAATGGCTCAAGAATTAATTGATAAAACTATTTCAAAACAATTTAAAATAAAAGCTATTTCTGAAGAAGTAGAAAGAAGATATGCACAAAAATTATCTGAACCAATTATTTTTGAGGGCGATGCTTCTTGGAAATTAACTTTAGCTGGTTCTGTGGCTTCAATAATTTCTAATAAATATCAAAAACCAACTTTTATTTACAAAAAAATGACCGATGAAAGCTGTGGCTCGGTGCGTAATCCTGTGGGTACAGATTCTGTAGAAGCCATGTCTCAAAGCAAAGATTTTTTAATAACTTATGGTGGTCATCAACGCGCCTCGGGTTTTCGTGTAAAAAACATAGACTTAGAATTTTTTAAAAAAAACCTCATAACTTATTTCTCAAAATAAAATGAAGAAGTTTATAATTTATACAGATGGGGGTTCTCGAGGAAACCCAGGAAAAGCTGGGGTGGGGGTTGTAATTTGCAATGAAGATAATCAAGTAATAAAAAAAATTGGAGAATATTTAGGTGATGGCTTAACAAACAATGAGGCAGAATATGGGGCAGTAATTTTAGCTTTAAAAAAGTTTAAATCACAATTTGGCAAACAATTAGCAGAGGTGGCAGATATTGAAGTAAGATCTGACTCAGAATTTTTAGTAAAACAAATGAATGGGGAATATAAAGTAATGGACGAAAAGATACAAAAATTATTTTTAGAAGTTTGGAATTTAAAAATTGATTTTAAATCAATAAAATTTAAACACATTTTGCGTGAAAAAAATGCAGAAGCTGATAAATTGGTAAACGAAGCATTGGACAATCAAGATTCTGTTAAGCCTTTATTCTAAAACTAGCCACAAAGCTAGTTTTTTTAAGTTATAAATGATAAAATATATAAATACTTGGTTTGCAATTTTTGGGTGATTAGCTCAGTTGGTTAGAGCGTTGCATTCACATTGCAAAGGTCGCTGGTTCGAGTCCAGCATTACCCACTGAAAATTTATTATATGGTAGAAATAAAATTTAAAACTTCTAAATTTAAAAAAGTTTTTTGGACACAACACTCAATAATAAAAATGAAACAATACGGAATTTCCAAAAGCAAAGTTTTAAATTTGCTTCATAAGCCAGAAAGAATAGAGCAAGGTTTTGTGCCAGGTACTATGGGCATGATGAAAACTAATAAATTGTTTAATAACTCAACTTTTAAAAAGAATTTAAGACTTAATTTACAGGTGAAAACAAAATGGCAGCCATTTTTCGCTAAAGCTTCGGAGTGTCAAAGAAAAGTGCCGGGGGAAATTTGGCTAATGTACAAAGATACTATTGACCAGCGTAAAATAATTAGTGTTTGGCGTTACCCTGGAGTTTCAAAGCCCGGTGAAGAAATACCTCTGCCGCCTGACTTAAAAATTGAGATAATGAATAATAAAAATTTTTTTGAAAATTTAAAATAATATTAAATCTATGATAAATAAAATTTTAGGGTATATTTTAATGTTTGTTGGCTTAACTTTAATTTCATATACTTGTTGGGAATCTTATAATATTTTTTCAAACAAGGTTTTACCACCAGAAATTTTTAAAACTCAAGCTCAAGTTACAAACAAAAGTAGTGGTAATCTGGGTGGTGAAATTCAAGCGCAAATGCAGGATATAATAAAAAAACAATTACAAGATGTAATGCCTGCTGATAGTATACCAAAGATTTTGAATTTATTTTCTTGGTCAATTCTTGCTGGTATTTTTGCAGGCAGTCAAATTACAGGAATTGGTATAAAATT
>CAIWKF010000003.1 GCA_903913175.1 Candidatus Staskawiczbacteria bacterium | reverse complement strand
CTGCTCTCCTATTAAAAAATATCTAGCAATGCTTTGTTGTTTTACGACTGCCATATTTTCTAAAAAATCAATTGGTTTTTCAAAAATAACTCCATTTAGATCAATTAACAAACAGTTTTTTTCAATTTGGCAAAAAATAGCAATAGGTTTTCTTTCCTTAATTTTTATGTTAATTGTTTGTAAAAATTTCTTTTCAACACTTACAATTTCAATTTGTGGAAAATTTTTAATAATTTCATTTTTTATATTTTCAGTATTTGCTAAAAAAATACTTTTGCTTGAAACTGACCAACCTAAAAATATGGGTATTTTCTTATTAATATTCTTTTCTGCAAAAGCGCCTAACTCTTGTGAATTAATTTTTTCGTTTCCTGAAATATTAATATTTTTTATTTGTAAAATATCAGAAATAATAAGAACATAGACAAACACATAACAAAATACTGTAATTAAAAACACAATCCAAAAAATTGGTTTTTTGAAAAATGGTGTTTTTGGCCCAAGCTTTTTAAGCCCTTGCACTTTAATCTTAATTTTCTTTTTTCTGTAAGACATTATAAGCCTCTTTTAAGTTTTCTAAATTTTTCTATTATATAGTTTATCCAATATTTCCAAGAAATAACATAGTCTTGCGTTTTTATATATTCATGCTTTTCTCCACCA
This sequence comes from Candidatus Staskawiczbacteria bacterium, assembly GCA_903913175.1. Lineage (GTDB taxonomy): Bacteria > Patescibacteriota > Minisyncoccia > Minisyncoccales > Staskawiczbacteraceae > XYB1-FULL-32-11. Next base: position 2,545 of record CAIWKF010000003.1, on the reverse strand, counting down.
AAACCCATTTTAAATAATGTGGGACCAGCCCAAGGATGCTTGGGAAATTTCTCTGGATCTGTAAAACCCCAAAAGTCATAAATTGTGCATTTTCTTTTTTTAGCCTCTTTAATGGCTGTCCATTGTAATAAATATGGCACAGAAAGCTTGGCAAATTTACCCAAAGAAGCTGCTTGATGATAAAAAGCAACGCCCTGCCAAAAAATAACCATAGCCCCTGCCACTACTTGTTCGTTACCATGACTACCGTCAGGCAGATATTTTCCAAATATAAATACAACTTCATTGTCTTTATTAAAAACCTCAAATTCATTTTCAATATATTTATCAGAAAAACCCACAAACTTTTGACGCTTAGCTACTTCTTTGTTTAAAGCCTGATAAATTTTAATATCTTGTAAATTTGTACTTACTTTAATTTCAATATCTTTATTTTCCTGACATTTTTTAATTAAATAGCGCGTGGTTTTACGCATATTTGATAAAAGCCTTTCTTCTGGCAAAGCAATGTCCAGCTTCCAAGTAGCTTCGTATGCACTGGCATGCATAGGAGAAAATATAAAACCCAAATCTTTAAAAATTTTTAAATTTTCTTGGCTGTCTTTAATAAGTGGCGCAATTCTTATAAAATTTGCTTTTTCTTGTTTTGCGATTTCTTTTAGTTTGCCAAGCAAAGTTTCTAAAACTTCTTTTGAAACTAAAACCTGATGAGCAATAAACAAAAATGTACCACGCCTGGCAATAATTTTACTTACCAAAGCAACTGAAACTAAATTATTATTTTTAAATATGCCAAATCTCCAGATTTTTCTAAGCTGTTCGCCAGAGCCAGATGCGTCTTGAGCGCAAAATTCACCCCAATTCCAAGACTGCAAAAAAGTCTTTTCTTTATACTGTGAAAAAAAACTTTCCCAAATATTTTTATCTGTTATTTCTCTAACTTCCATATTTGTTATTTATAATTTTTTAAAAAATTAACAATTCTTTCTGCATCTTTTTCTTTAATATTAATATGAGTTGGTAAGTTTAAAGTTATTTGGCTCAAAATTTCTGCATTTAAACAACTTCCATTTTTATAATTCATTGTTTCTAGCTTTGTATCAAATGGAGCAATTACAGTGGTATACCAATCCCCTAGCAAAATATTTTCTTTGCCCGCCTTGCCGCGAGGCAGGTGCCAAGAATCATAAATTATTTTATGAGCATCGGGGTGTTTTACAGTAAACCGTAAATAACTTGCCTTGTAACCTGTTTCTATTTTGGGCAACACAAATTTACTACCAGCTAATTCCTTAGCATAATATTCAAACAATTTTTTTCTATGATTATAAAATTTATCTAGTTTTGCAAATTGATTTAAAGCCAAAATTGCCAAAGCATTTGGCAAAGCTTTTGGAAAATAATCCGGCATTTGGCCCTTTTTTTCTTTCCATGAAACTGCTTTTGACAATATATGAGAGACTTGAGTAAAAACTAAAATTATTTTTCCTAAATTAAAAAAATTATAAAAAGGTAAAATAAAATAATATAGTAAAATTGGGTGTAAAAGTTGTTGCTTTATCCAAAATAAACTTGGCTGAGAAAACTTCCCCTGAGCCTGCCGAAGACTTCTAGCCAAATTATCATCATTAGTAACTGCCATGCCACCATAAACACATGAAATAACTTTGTCTCTAGAAAAGCTAAAAAATCCAGCTTTTCCAAAAGTCCCCACCTTTGCCAGGGCTTCGGTGGGCAAGCCCACTTTTTTTGTGCTAAACTCGGCTCCTAAAGCATGAGCGCAGTCCTCAATTAAAATTAAATTATTTTCCTTTGCAATTTTTACAATTTCATCCATATTAGCAGGTAAACCAAAAGTGTGCTGAACCATCAAAACTTTTGCAGGTTTGCCTTGAGCTTTTTGAATGTCTATTTTCTTTTTTAGGTCCTCAATATTCATATTAAAATTTTCCTGACTACAATCCACATAAACTGGATTTAAACCAAGCCACAGTGCCGGATTAATGGCTGCATTACAAGTAAAGGCTTGAAGTAAAATTGAATCTTTAGATTTTAACCCTTCGACTTCGCTCAGAGCTTTCAAAATTGCATATAAGCTTGACCTTCCAGAATTAAACGATACGGCGTGTTTTACGCCAAGATAATTAGCAAATTCTTTTTCTAAAATTTCAATTTCCTTTCCTTGTTTCCATTTCCATGGCCTAATTAGTAAATTTAAAGCCAGCAAGACATCGTCTTTTTCTACATTTGGCGACAATGATATTGATATTGGTTTAAATTTATTTGGCATATTTAAACTGATATAGAAATACGTAACTTTGCGTCAAGCGCCTCTGCAAGATTTTTTAAAAAAGCAACTGTAGGATTATATGAACCTCTTTCAAGTCGAGATATAGCCGATTGCTTTGTGCCAATCATTTTTGCAAGCTCTGTTTGGGTAAGCCCCTTTTTAATTCGGTTTTTAATAATCATTTGAACTAATTCAAATTCAGGTCCAAGCTCTTCATAAGCTTTTTTAATTTTTTTATTTTTAAGTAAATCTTTT
>CAIWKF010000002.1 GCA_903913175.1 Candidatus Staskawiczbacteria bacterium | reverse complement strand
TACTAAATTTAAAAAAGCTTCACAGATTGCTGTGAAGCCAAAAAAACTGTTTAGCTTAATTATAATTAATGCTTTTTTTCAACCTCTGAACGATTACCTTGGCACAGCTTTTTATGCCAGTAGTATCACCCTCAAGAAAACTAACATCGCCAGAAAGGCCTGAAATATCGCCCCATAATAAGCTAACATCTCCAGAAACATGGGTTGTATCGCCTCGCAAATTACTAACATCACCACGGATTTTAGTAACATCACCACTAATATGGGAGAAATCACCCCAAATTCCAGATAAATCTCCTTTGATTTCTGTAATATCGCCTGAGATTCTTGAAACATCGCCCCTTAGACCAGAAACATTTCCAAAAACATCAGTTCCATTCCCTCTAATTTTAGATATTTCACCCCAGAAACCACTTACATCACCAGAAATCCTTGAAACATCGCCGAATAATTCTGGATGAATGGTTCCGTAAATATAGGTAACATTGCCAGTTAGGTTTGAAACATCTCCAATTAGCCAAGTAACATCTCCATCAATGTCAGAAACATTTCCAAAAATTTTAGAAACATCACCAATAATATGGGCTGCATCGCCAGAAATATTTTTAGCATTACCAAATATTCCAGAATGCGCACGGAATAATCTATCATTTCTCTCATATCCAACCAACATTCTAGGTGTTCTTAATTTTAAGCTCATACAAAACCTGCTTGCTAAGGAGTGAAAATTGTAAAAGACCTGACTTCTAATATACATTATTTATTGTAATTGTAAATAGTATAAAATTATTATGTAAACAAAAAATGGGGTCACCCCCAAATAAATCTAAAACTTTTTATATAAGTTTGGTTTGGCTCTTTTTAATACCTAAATGCTGGTAAGCTAAAAAAGTAGCCATTCTGCCTTTTGGGGTCCTTTCAATAAATCCGCATTGCATTAAATATGGCTCATAAATATCTAAAATTGTATCTTCTTCTTCAGAACTTGCAGCAGCCAAAGCTTGAAGCCCCACCGGCCCACCATCAAACTTTTCTATAATAGCTTTTAAAATTCTTTTGTCTCCCAAATCCAAACCCATATGGTCAACATCTAAAAAATTCAAACTACTTTCAGCAATTTCTTTAGTGACTAAACCCACGCCATTAACTTCTGCAAAATCACGAACTCTTTTTAAAAGACGATTAGCAATTCTTGGAGTAAACCTTGATCGTTTAGCAATTACACCCACAGCTTCTGGCTCAGTTTTTATTTTTAAAAGTTTAGCTGATCTATCAATTATTTTTTCAATATCTTCTTGATTGTAAAAATTAAGTTGAAAAGTTGCTCCAAAACGGTTTCTTAAAGGCGCAGACAACATGCCTGGTCTAGTGGTGGCTCCAATTATGGTAAACTTTGGTAATTTTAATTCCATAGTACGCGCCATTGGGCCTTTGCCTAAAATTAAATTTAATTTATAATCTTCCATGGCAGGATATAAATATTCTTCTACGGTTCTGTGAATTCTATGAATTTCATCTATAAATAAAACATCACCCTCACCCATATTTGTTAATATTGCAGCCAAGTCCCCAGCGCGTTCAATGGCTGGACCAGAAATAATTCTAATTTTTGTTCCCATTTCTAAAGCTACAAGGTTTGCTAAAGTTGTTTTTCCTAAACCAGAACTTCCGTAAAGTAATAAATGGTCGGGTGTCTGCCCCCTATTTTTAGCAGCAGTAATAATTATACGAATATTTTCTTTAATTTTATCTTGACCCACATATTCTGCCCAACTTTGAGGGCGCAAGGCTGAATCCAGGATTTCATCCTCTTTGTTCTCTTTTTTGTCTAAAACACTTGACATAGGTTTTGTAATATGCTATTATATGAATATTGTTGTTTTTCTTATGTTTTTTGCTAATTCCCAGAATTTCTAAAGACGGTTCTGGAGTTGGAGGTCTCATTTGGGCTTGTCTCAGTAATGGGTAATCTTGTTTCGACTCGATTATTCCTCAGACAAACCTTTTCTTATGTCCCAGACATAGGTCACCTCCAACCCCAGAGCTGTTTTTTTATTTTTGAATAAAATCAAAAAAACATGTCAGTTTTTCGCGATGATACATAAGCTTTGTTCGCAAAAAACTGACGTACCTTATTCTTCTTCTACTACGCGTTTAACTTCATCAAAAGTGGTAATACCTTTAGCAATTTCAATTAAGCCGGCTTGGTACATAGTAACCATGCCTTTTTTTCTGGCCATTTCTTTGACATCTGAAACAGGAGGGTTAGACAAAATAAATCTTTCTATTTCTGCATCAATTTGAAAAGCTTCATATAAACCTTGCCTACCTTTATATCCCGTAAAATTACAAGCCTCACACCCACCTTCTTTGGTTTTAGCAACTTTTACAGTTTTCAGCTCCGAAAGCTCAATTTCTTTTGGTAAGTTTGCTAAACCTTTTTCTAATTCTTCCAACTCTTTAGCGCTTGGCTTTTCCATGGTTGAGCATTTTTTACAAATTTTTCTAACCAATCTTTGTCCAATAGCCATTTTCAAACCAGAAGCAATTGAAGCAGGGTCAGCCCCCAAATCCACTAGCCTTGGAATAGTGCCTGCTGCATCATTGGTGTGTAAAGTAGACAAAACCAAGTGACCAGTTAAAGATGCTTGTAAAGAAATTTTGGCTGTTTCTAAGTCTCTAATTTCTCCTACTAAAATAACATCTGGATCTTGCCTTACAATAGAGCGCAAACCATCGGAAAAGTCATAACCTTTTTCTGGAGCAACTTGTGTTTGTGAAACTCCTTTTAAGTGATACTCAATTGGGTCTTCAATAGTAATAACTTTAATTTCAGGATTTTGAATCTTCATCAAAAAAGCATAAAGCGTGGTGGTTTTTCCAGAACCAGTTGGACCAGTTACAATTATCATGCCATTTGGTTTATTAATTTCCTTTTCAAAAGCTTTGTATAAATCTTTTCTTAAACCCAAAGCTTCCAGCCCAATTAAATTTTTTGGATTTAAAATTCTCATTACAATTGATTCTCCATATTCTGCAGGTAAACTTGAAACTCTCATTTCAATTAAGAGCTCATCAGCTAAAACAGTAAATCTACCATCTTGGGGCCTATCTACAATGTTTAATTTTAATTTAGAAAGCAATTTTAAGCGGGAAATTAAAGTATGGTAAATGTTTTGCTCAAAAAAAATAACGTCTTGTAAAACGCCATCTAATCTAATTCTTAGTCTGGAAGAAGTTTGTTCTGGCTCAATATGAATGTCAGAAGCTCCTAAATAAATTGAAGAAAATAAAATAACATCTAAAAGTTGAGTGGTGTTTTCTGCTAAGTATTTTTCAACTTTTATTTTAAAATCTGCAATATGTTTTACCTCATTTTTTACTTCTGTAATAATTTCTTGTGAAATTTGTACAGACCCCAATAATTTTTTTGCATCTTCCATAAGCTTAAATTGTTAATTTTCTAAATATTTTAAAATGTTTTCTTGATTGATTTCTAAATTTTGTTCAGCAAGTTTAGCAAAAAGTGCAGAAATTAATTCTTGTTGCTTTGTTTGTGAATTTGCTTTATAAAGTTCTGCAATTATTTTTTCTCTGTCTGCGCCAGCCTTCATTAAAATACTAGCAGATTCTAAAACACCAGAATTAGTTTTGTTGTTTTTAAAATTATCAGTATAAATAATTAAAGCAGAAAGTAGGCAAGTAGCGCTTTCTTTAGAAATAAAAGTATTATTCAAGGCCACTTGTTCAGTATTGGTAGAAATAGTATTTGTGGGTTCTAAAATTGATTTTGCTAAAGATAAAACTATTTCAGATAAAGAAGAATCTTTGATTAAGTTTATTTTACCAAAGTTTCTGTTATATTGCACGCTATTATCAATATTTAAAATATCGCTTTCCATTAAAAAGGCAAATTGGTTTAATTTATTTTCTAATTCATTTCTAAAATCTTTAATTCCTAAGGTAATTATTAAGTCTGGCTTGGCATCTGCATAATAAAAAGAAATGTTATCTTTTTTTATGGTTCCTTTGTCTAAAGTTAAATGAATTTTTAAATTTTCTTCTGACTTTTCATAATATACTTGCGAAACCTCTGCTACAGATGCTGGAATAGAAATCACAAAATTTCTAGGATAAGAAATAAAATCTAAAGATGGTACTAAAAAGTTTAGTTTTTCAGGAAAATTATCAATAACAATGTTTACATTTTTGTTTAAGTGCTTTAGAGTATAGAAAAGAGCCAAAGCACAAGGAACAGCCTCTTCTGAGTTTTCTGCAGGAATAACATAAATGTTTTTAGCTTGTGATATTAAGTTTTTTACTTCATCTGTTATCATAAGAGTTTTTTAATTTTATAGTTTAGATTAGTTTATTTGCAAAAATAAGTCAATATAATTTTATCATGAAAAAATTTATTACAAAAAATTATAAACAAACACAAAAACTTGGTGAAAATTTAGCCAAAGAAATTTTATCTGGATCTATTTCCGAAATAGGCCGGGGGATAGCTGTGGTTTTGTGTTTATATGGCGATTTGGGTGGTGGAAAAACTACTTTTTTGCAAGGATTTGCCAAGGGTTTGGGAATAAAACAAAAAGTTTTAAGCCCAACTTTTGTAATTATGAAAAAATTTGGAAATTTCTACCACATTGATGCTTACCGTTTAAAAAACTCTAAAGATGCAGTTGAGCTTGGCTTAAAAGAAATTTTTAAAAATCCAAAAAATATTGTAGCCATAGAGTGGCCAGAAAAAATAAATAAAATTTTGCCAAAAAATATTTTAGAAATAAAATTTAAATTTATTTCTAAGAACGAGCGTTCTATTGAAATTTTAGTTTCTAAAAGCTAGTATAAAAATAGATCTTTTCTTTTTCTCTAACCACGAGGTGCAAAATGGGACAATTTTCTAGACTGCCAACATCAAACGATTTGCAAGTCGCAAAAAAAGAATGGCAACCCAAAGATAAAACTGGCGCCATTTTAACTAAATCAGCTATGAGGTGTGCTTTTTGTGGGCAAGTTGTTTTGAATAATTTTGTGGAAAAATTTAAAACAGAAATAGGAGAAACCTCCAGTTGTCCTGAGTGTGCTCAAAAGTTACACGAAAAAATAAAAAAAATACGCACAGGATGATGAGCCAAATGGTTTACTCAACTAACTTTCCGCTAACACTTGTTGGCGGCTTTTTTTTGCGAAAAATTCAAAAAATGCTATAATAAATTTATGGAAGGAAAAAAACGATTAATTATAATTGATTCAAATGCTTTGCTTCACAGAGCTTTTCATGCTCTACCGCCCTTAACTACAAAAAATGGGCAAAATACCGGAGCAGTTTATGGATATTTTTTAATTTTACTTAAAGCTATAAATGATTTAAAGGCAAATTATATTGTGGCTTGTTTTGATACAAAAGCTCCTACTTTTCGCCACAAAATGTTTGTTGATTATAAAGGTAACAGGCCCAAAACTCCAGATCCAATAATAGAACAAATTCCTATAACTAAATCAATTTTAGAAAAATTAAACATTCCAGTTTTTGCCAAAGAAGGAGTTGAAGCCGATGACTTAATAGCCACTATTTGCCAATTAGCACCAAAAGAGGTTTCTAACCTTGAGGTTTATATTTTATCTGGTGATTTAGATAATCTGCAACTTGTTAATGACAACATAAAGGTTTATACTTTAGGTAAGGGAATAAAAGATACCGTAGTTTATGATGAAGAAAGAGTAATGAGCCGTTTTGGAGTTAGGCCAGATCAAATTATAGATTTTAAAGCTTTAACTGGAGATGTCTCAGATAATATTCCAGGAGTAAGGGGAGTTGGCAAAACAACAGCAGCCGACTTATTACAAAGATATAATAGTATTTTAAATTTATATAATGAGCTTTCCACAGATACGGCCGTCTTAAAACCAAAAGTTAAAGAACTTTTAAAAACTAATAAAGAAAATGCTTTTTTGTCTTTTGCTCTAGCAGAAATGAAAAAAGATGTAGACATTAATTTTAAATTAACTGATTGCTTATTTGGAAACTTTGACTTAAAAGAACTTGAAAAAGTTTTTCTATCACTTGAGTT
>CAIWKF010000001.1 GCA_903913175.1 Candidatus Staskawiczbacteria bacterium | reverse complement strand
TCAAGAGTTTGACGCAGGCACAGGCTTGAATTACCTCAATGCAAGGTACTATAATGGAGTAACAGGTAGATTCACCAGCCAAGACCCAATGTTTTGGACATTACCAAAGGAATTACTTTCAGACCCCCAACAACTAAACGCTTACAGTTATGCAAATAATAATCCGATTTTATTAAGTGATCCGAGCGGAAAATGTGCTTGGGATGCGTGTGTTGTAGAAGGTGTGGCAGTTACATCGCCTATGTGGGCGCCAGCTATGGCTGCTGGGGCATTAGCAACATATGCAACAATTGCTACTGGATACAATTATTTTAGTAGTAAAGATTGGAAAGAACCAACTCTTAATTCTTTAGCTGGTCAAAATGGTAGCGATCCAACACCAAATAAAAATACGCCTAAATTTGTTAAAATTGGCATAGCAACATTAGGTCTAATTGGAACTTATGTTGAGAAAATGCAGGATATAAATAATTCCGTTAGTGCCGTAAAAAAATATCTAATTAACCTTGCTGGGTCAAATAGTAATAATCAGACAAAAAACAACCAAATAAAAGATATAAAAAATATCCAAACTGATTTACAACAAGATTCTAACCAACTAATATATAATTCGCAACAGTTTTATCGTTATTTTGCTTCACAAATATCCGTTCTGCAACAAATTTCTACTATTCATCAAATAAAATCACTTCAGGATCAAATCAATCAGCAAAAAGCTTCTTTAAATAAAAATAAATAAATCTTATAAAAATATGGAAATTAGTTTAATTATATTCCTGATAATTTTGTTAGTATCTTTTTATTACTGGAAAAAATCTAAAGAAAAAATTTATATTGTTTTTCTTTTATTATCTTCAGTATCAATCCTGACGATAGGTTGGGACCATTACATAAAAGATACTTTAGGATTGTCTGTATCGATGTTAACAAGTATTGACTATTTCGTTTCCACTTTATGGTTTATTATTTTTACATCTTTTACATTTATTTTGATAAAATATTTGTTTGGCAAAAATAAATAAATATAATAAAAAACATGACAAATATATTCACTACTATATTAAAATTATTTATAGGAATATTTATTGGAATTAGTATAGAGATTTTTACTAGTATTGGATTACCATATGTTGTGCAACAATTTTCTAAAAAATATTTAGATCCGGCACCATTCGCTCTTGAATATCCATTGGCTATAATATTTCTTTTAGGAATTTATTTTGTATTTTGGAAAAAACAATATGCCCTTACAATAGGATTAGTTTTGGGTTTTGTTGTCTTTATGTTAATAATGACTTTTTTATTTGAAGTTTTGGCTGGTCCAGCATCATTATAATATATAGAAAAATAGGGACAGTCGTAATTTTTATAGACTTTATTTGGATCGGAGGTATAATTAAAATATATTAATTTCAAAATTATGATTTTAAATAACATTATATTGTTTTACATCTTAAGTTCATTGATTAACGGTTTAGTTGCCACGATTTTAGGTTTTATTGTTTATTTTAAAGGCAAAAAAGAGTTTGTAAACAAAATTTTTGCTTTGTTTTGTGCTGATATAGCAGTTTGGAGTTACTCTTATTTTGTTTGGCTTTTGCTAAAAGACAAAAATCTAATTTTGTTAAATCATAGAATTTTTTTGATGGGCGCTTCAATTTTTATTGCAATTTTATTTTTCCATTCAATACTTGCATTTATTAATAAAATTAAGGAATATAAAAAACTGTTAATATTAGGATATATTATTTTTTTCTTTTTCTTGTTTGTAGATTATTTTACGCCATTTCTTGTAAAAAATGTGCAAAGAGAATTATTTTTTGAATTTTGGCCAAAAGCTGGCATTCTTCTTACACCGTTTATAGTTGTGTGGTATTTTTATATTTTTATGGCGATCCATATTTTGTATAAAGAAATAAAAAAGATTGGTATTGCTAAATTAAATGTTGATATTTCATATAAAAATCAACTTAAATATATTTTATCTGGGGCAATAATAGGATTTGTCGGAGCAGTCTCAAATTATTTTCTTTGGTATAGTATTATGATTCCGCCGGTTACCAATTTTTTAGTATCTATAGGAATAATGATTATTATTTTTGGAGTATTAAAACACCATTTATTTAACATTAAAATTTTAATAAGTGAGCTTTTGGTGTTTTTTATTTGGATATTTATAATTGCAAGAATGGCCATTTCAAGTAGCTATCAAGATTTTTTTATAAATGCAATTTTAGCAGTTTTGGTCTTTTGTGTTGGTATTTTTTTAATACATAGCGTTTCTCGTGAAATAGAACTTAATAAAAAGTTGTTAGATGAAACTCAAAAGAACTTAGAGTTTGAGCAAAGATTAAAAGATAC